>CALXEL010000071.1 GCA_944387315.1 uncultured Clostridia bacterium | reverse complement strand
TGGTGATCCACCGGAGATTCGAACTCCGGACACCTTGATTAAAAGTCAAGTGCTCTGCCAACTGAGCTAGTGGATCATATTTCCGTATGACGCTTAGTTATTATATCAATGTTTTCTAGGTTTGTCAACAGAATTTTTCAAATTTTTTATTTAAAAAATTGACAAGCCATTCCAAACAGGATTCTGGCCAACAAAGTATCTCCTTATCATAGTAACCATTTCCCGGTTGGCTATACCTTTCCTTTAAATAAAAGATCCGGCAAGGAGTTTCCACTTGCCGGATCTTATTAAGTTTTACTGGAATACTCCCATCAGAAGCATCAGCCGCATCATTACACTCATTGTCAGCTGACTTAGCTCATCTTCTGAGAGCTTAAAAATTTCAGTGCGCTGTACATCTTCTCCCAAGGCGATTTGGTCTTCCGCTACCGCTTGCTGGGAAACTGTTACCACAGACTGAATCTGGGTTCCACCATCCTGGCTGTCCATGGACATCTTTAAAGGATCCAAGGTCATGCTCCAGCTTTTGTTTTC
Organism: uncultured Clostridia bacterium; assembly: GCA_944387315.1. Lineage (GTDB taxonomy): Bacteria > Bacillota > Clostridia > Oscillospirales > Ruminococcaceae > CALXEL01. The sequence goes on along the minus strand of CALXEL010000071.1, from coordinate 29,407 downwards.
CGGGCTGGCTACCAGATCGCCAGCACAATCCAAACGGAGCCCGCTACCGTCGGGAGAGGTCAGCCACAGATTGCAGGCAAAATTGTCCTGGGTCTGGGCGGGATCATAGGAGGTGAGGTAACCTCCATCCAATACGCTGATTTTACTGTCGCCCACCACCTGGAAAAGGCCAAAGGCCATCTCTGCCGATTGGGCACCATTCTCACCCATTTGGGTCACACCAGTCAGTTCCACGGTGACAACCTCCTGGTTGGGCCCTGTCATCCGCAAATAAACCGTAAACTCCTGGTTTTCTATCTCGCCTGTGTTTCGGGCAAAGGTTTCCACCTTTGTCTCCTGCCCATCCTGGACCAAAGTGTACTGGAGAGAAGCGACACGAACCATCTTCTCCGAGTCAATGCCGAATTCCATTGTAACACCATCGGGCAGCTGCAAACTGTCAATAGCGGCATTGAGCTGGGAAATCCAATCATCCGCCGGGGCTTCCCCTGCCGCCTGGGCCTGCTGCAGCGCAGACTCAAAAGCCTGTTTAAAAGGCTCGGTCTCAAAAATAAACTGAACCAGGTTTTTACAATAGGATTTCCAATCCTCTTCACTGATCACAGCGGTAAAGACCTCACCCTCCCAGGTGGAGCCATCCAAACCGGTGAGAGTGGAACCGGAAGCCGATACCTTCATACTTTTGTACAGACCCTGGGTTACCTCACCCAGCCCGGTAACCAGATTCATCGTCTGGGCTTGGCTGTTCCACAGGGATGCCTGGCTCAGATCCAGTTTCAGCGACTGAGCCACACTGGGGTCCAAAGGCTCCTGAGCGCCAAAAGGCGAGGCGTTATAGTCCTCCTCCAAAGTTTGGGGGTTAAAGGAAAGATAGCCGTCAAACAGAATAGGAACAGCAAAAGCGTATTCCTCATCGGAGAGATATCCCGACATGGACAGCAGATCCCCCAACGGACTGTACAGTGAGATCTCTCCCAACAGCCGGTTGTTTTGAGGGCTCATTTGATAATTGCCGCGGATTCCCAAACCATCCAATGGAATAGGTACAGCGGAAACCTCACTGCTCTCCTCTCCAAAGCTCTGGAACTGGATATCAAACTGGGTGTCGCTGGCCCCCTTGCTCAGTTCCTCTAACACCTGATAGTAAGGGCTGTTGGCCTGCATTTTCTCGTAGGCCTCCAACCCCACTTCCTGGGTATGTACCAAAGCAGACACCAAATACTCTCTGGGGAAAAACTGCTTGAGCAGAACATCCTTGGCGGCAGCTACTACCACTACCAAAGCCAAAACCACCACCGCTACCGGCAACATCCACTTTTTCATTTTAAAATTCCCGGTACCAGCGGGCTTTGCCTCCGGTTCCTGCTGAGAAACAGATTGTTCCTCCTGTGGCTCCTGGGCAGCTGGCTGGTCAGTGAGCTGGTTTTCAAGGGGCTGCTGGGTATTCTTCTCCTCCCCCGCCTCTTGCACTGGGAGAACCTCAGGCTGGGTCTCTTCCACGCCAGCAGGCACTTCATTGGGCTCAGAACCGGCTTGTTCCTGGTTGGCTGAATCTAATCTTTTTTCTTCATCCATCGTTATCCCTCCAATCGGCAGATAGCAGGCACTGGACGGTCGTACTGGAATGATATCCCTATCAGATTGCTCTACTATCCTTTGTGTTATTATCATACACTGTTTCCCATCGTTTGTATACCGAATTTCGACAAAAATGATCAGACGCAAATAGCGGCAGAAAAAGAGACCTGTTTCTCTTCACAAATTCTGGGAAAACAGGTACAATAACTCATAGGAAAGGCGGTGGTAAAAGTGGACTGGAATACCAGTATACAGTATTTAAAAGGAGTGGGAGAAAAAAGAGCCCAGCTGTATAAAAAGCTGGGAATCCTGACAGTGGGGGATCTGATCTATCACTTTCCACGCAGCTATATTGACCCCACCCAGCCCTGTCCCATCGCCCAGGCACCTTTGGAGGAAGCTGTCACCATCCGGGCCCGGGTCATCAAAAAATCCGGCGAACAGCGAATTCGAAAAGGTATGAGCCTGTTTAAGGTGACCGTCTGTGACGACCAGTCCACCATGGTCATTACCTTTTTTAATGGAAAATACACAGTGGACGCTTTGCAGCTGGATCAGGAGTATCTCTTCTATGGCAAGGTGGGAGGAAATTTGCTGCGTCGGGAAATGTCCTCCCCCATGGTGATCCCCCTCACCCAGGGAGAGCACCTGATTCCCATTTACAGCTTGACTGCCGGACTGACCTCCCGAGCGGTGGCCAATACCGTCCGGCAGGCTTTGGACCAGGTATTGGAACAGACCCCTGATCCTCTTCCGGCACCCCTGCGGCAACAGCTAAACCTCTGCCACATTCAGTACGCTTTGCAGACCATCCACCACCCAACCGATTTCCAGGGGGTGGCCCTAGCCAGGCGCCGGCTGATTTTTGAGGAGCTGTTTATCCTCTCCTTGGCACTGTGTCAAATCCGGCAGCGAAAGGAATCTGTCTCTATTTCCCCCCTACCCACCTGCGATATGGATTCTTTTTATCAATCACTGCCCTTCTTCCCCACCCAGGACCAGCAAACCGCCATTGAGCAGATCCTTTCGGACCTTTCCAGCGGACGTCCGATGAACCGGCTGGTACAGGGGGATGTGGGCTGTGGCAAAACCTTGGTGGCCGCCGCTGCTGCCTATGCGGCCTTTCAGGGAGGACGTCAAGCAGCTATGATGGCCCCCACCGAAATTTTGGCGGAACAACACGCGGACACCCTGACAAAATTTCTGGAACCATTGGGAGTACGGGTGGGCCTGCTGACCGGCTCGATGAAAGTCAAAGAAAAAAATCAGGTAAAAACGGGACTGGCATCCGGTGAGATTCATCTGGCCGTGGGAACCCACGCCTTAATTTCCCAGGGGATTGCCTTTCAAAATCTGGCCCTGGTCATCACTGATGAGCAGCACCGCTTTGGGGTCAACCAGCGAACCGCCCTGGCCCAAAAAGGAGAGGAAACCCACACCCTGGTCATGTCCGCCACTCCTATTCCCCGAACCCTGGCGCTGATGATCTATGGTGACCTGGACCTGTCGGTCATCCGGCAGATGCCTAAGGGTCGTCTCCCCATAAAAACCTATCAAATTGACAGCGGCAAACGCCAGCGAGCCTTTGGCTTTATCCGGGACCATCTGGACCAGGGACTTCAGGCCTATATTGTCTGTCCTCTGGTGGAGCAGGGGGAGGCTGACTTAGGACTGATTCCAGCTACCGAATATGTGGAGCAGATTCAGAAGTCCGATTTTCGTGGATACCGGGTGGGGCTGCTTCATGGCAAGATGAAGGCAGCCGAAAAGGAACAGGTCATGTCCGCTTTTCAGCGGGGGGAAATACAGCTTCTGGTCTCCACCACTGTGGTGGAGGTGGGAGTGGATGTTCCCAACGCTGTCATTATGCTCATTGAAAACGCTGAACGTTTTGGCCTGAGCCAACTTCATCAGCTGCGGGGCCGGGTGGGCCGGGGCAGCCAGCAGTCCTATTGTATTCTGGTCTCAGACAGCAAGGGGGAGGACGCCAAACGCAGGTTGCAAACCCTTTGTCGTACCAACAGTGGTTTTGAAATCGCCGAACAGGATCTGGCTCTCCGGGGACCGGGGGACTTTTTCGGCGCCCGGCAGCATGGCTTGCCCCAGCTGCAAATCGCTGACATGGCCAATGACCTGGAGCTGCTTCAACTGGCCCAGGAAAAGGCCCGTCTGCTGTTGGATGAGGACCCATTCCTGGATAGCGGGGAACATGTGGAATTGGGGCGGCGTGTAGACAGGATGCTGGCCTCCATAGGGGAGCGGCCCAATTAAGGATTGCATTAAATCTGATAAAAAATATTACTAATATTATAATAAAAACAGGAGAAGGATGTGGTTTAAAATGAAACAATGGATTGCTTTGGCGCTGGCCATTGCCCTTGTGGGAGGACTGACCGCCTGTAAGGAGGCCACCCCCCAGAAGAATTCCTCTCAGGCGGAAAATCCCAACCCTACTGTTGTGATTTATGAGGAATCTGTGGACCAGGCCCTTGCTGATTCTCCTCTGTACCAGCAGGCCCTCGCCCAGCCGTCGGTCATCATCTACAATGAGGTACCTCTCACCGACTCAGAGGTGGTGGATCGCTTTTTAAAAGCAGTTGAGGAAAAAGGAGACGGAGAGCTGTACCTTTACAGCTTCAACGCTTATGACGATGGGACAAGCAGCTGTTTTCTCAACCACTTTGTCTGCCAGGGTGGAACGGTCACCCAACTCCAGGACCGGGTAGAAAATTGGAACGACAGCCTCTCTGAGGAAAACAGTTACCCAGTGAACAGCATTTCCCTCAACCAATATGGCTATCTGGTCTACGAGGCTGAGAGCAGTTCAGAGATAATGGGCACCCAGGTGATCAACGACCATGCTCTCTATGAGGACGCCGACCAACGCCAGGAGATGTGGGAGACCTATTTGCGGCCCATTTTTTACACCGCCTTGGGGAACCAGCAGTGGAGTTCTCCGGCAGAGCTGACCAGCTGGATCTGGCTTTTTGAGGACCTGTACAACTATGAAAACGGCACCGACCCCTGGAGCCAATATGGCAGTGACTGGCCGGTGGGTGAGATGACAGCTCTGCTAAGCAAATACTTTGACGGCGTAACCGCCCAGATGGTGGCGGAAAGCGCCAAAGGAGCCTATGATGCCGCAACTGATACCATCCACTATGAGGGCGGCCGGGGTGGAGGCCCCTTCTGCCTGCGGGTAACCGGCTGGCATCAGGATGGAGACCAGCTGGCTATTGAGTATGAGCATTATGACTACGCCACCGGCGTACCCTACGAGGACGCATTCTATACGGTGACCGTCCGCACCCTGGAAGATGGCAGCTTCCGCTATCTTTCCAACCAGCCCAGGGCCGCCGCTTAAACAGCTGTGACCCAAACGAAAAACCCACATAAAAAGACCGCCGCGACAATGGTCGCGGCGGTCTTTTTATCTTGGGTCTTATTCTACTGAAATGGTAAAGTAGTAGATGGGCTGGCCACCGTTTACCACGGCGATTTCCACATCGGGAGCTACCTTAGACTTAATGGCTGCCTCTACCTGAGCTGCCTGCTCCTCGGTGACATCCTGACCATAGAGAATGGTAATAAAGTTGGCGTCTCCACCCAGCTCCTTCCGGATCAGGTTCTTGGTCACCCGCACCGCGGCTTTTACAATATCCTTTTCGGTAAAGGACACCTTGCCGTTTTCCAGTGCCAGTATCTCACCTTTTTTAATCTTGTGTCCGTCAAAGTCACTGTCCCGGGCAGCAAAGGTAATCTGGCCAGTACCTACCCGCTCAAAAGCTTTGGTCATAGCCAGCTGGTTGGCCGCCGTATCACTGGAACCATCAAAAGCCAACATGGCTGAGAGTCCCTGTGGAATGGTACGGGTAGGCAGTACGCAGACTTTCCGGTCTGCCAGCTTAATGGTCTGTTCCGCAGCCATAATGATATTTTTATTGTTGGGCAGAACAAAAACAGTCTTGGCGGGAGTAGCCTGTACCGCCGAAAGAATATCATCAGTAGAGGGATTCATGGTCTGTCCCCCGCTGACTACATTGTCCACACCCAGATCCAAAAACAGTTGACGGATGCCCTCGCCGGCCGCTACCGCCACAAAGCCATATTGCCGGTCAGGGTCCACAGGCTGATAGGCAAACTGAGCCTGCTGGGGCTCGGCAGCTGCCTGGGCTTCCGCCTTCTTTCTGGCGGCATCCTGATAGAGCCGTTCAAACTGTTCCTGCATATTCTCAATTTTCAGATTGGTAAGCCGTCCATAGGTCAGAGCCTCCTGCAAGGCGTTGCCTGGGTTTTCAGTGTGTACATGGACCTTAATAATATCCGCGTCATCCACCACAACCACGCTGTCTCCAATGGACTCCAAATAGGCCCGCAGAGCCAGAGGACTCTTCTGAGGGCCGTCTTTGGCTTTCAGTACGATAAACTCGGTACAATAGGCGTATTCAATATCTCCCTCATATTCGCTGAGGTCCATCCCCTCCATCTCAACAGAGGGCTCCACAGTCTGTGTTTGAACCGCAGGAGCATCTTCCGGCTGGATCATCTCTCCACCGGCCAACACCCGCTCCATGCCTTCAAAAATGACTACCAGACCTTTACCACCGGCATCCACTACTCCCGCCTTTTTCAGAACAGGCAGCAGTTCCGGTGTCTGAGCCAACGCTTCCCGGGCAGCGGAAAGGATCTCCCGCCAGAGAACGATAGGCTCCATATCGTCGGTCAAAACCTCCTGGGCATGCTCCGCTCCCAGACGGGCCACTGTCAAGATGGTCCCTTCTGTAGGCTTCATAACCGCTTTGTAGGCAGCTTCCACACCCATGGTGAGAGCGTCGGCCAATTCCTTGGCTCCCGCTTCCTTTTTGCCTGCTAAGCTCTTGGCAAAACCACGAAACAGCAGGGACAAAATAACACCTGAGTTGCCTCTGGCGCCCCGCAGCAGGGCGGCTGCCGCTGTCTGGGCTACCTCACCTACTGTAACATCATCCCCAAGCCGTTCCAATTCCCTCTTGGCAGCGGAAATTGTCATAGACATATTGGTACCGGTATCTCCATCAGGAACCGGAAATACATTGAGCGCGTCCACCTGCTGTCTGTTGTTGCCAATATGGTTGGCTGCCGAGATAAACGCGTCTCTGAGCGTATTGCCCTTGATCACTTGAAATCATCTCTCCTTAAAAGGGATGCCGCATAGCGGCATTGGGCCGGAATACATTCCCGATTCCCTTAGTATTTCATGGCGTCTACAAAAACATTTACCTTAGCCACCTGGAAACCAGTGGCCTCTTCCACTGTGTAGCGCACCTTGTTGACAATGCTCTTTACAATGGCTGAAATATTCACCCCATAGGTTACCACAATATGCAGGTCTATGACAAGCCCCCCCGCAACAGTACGAACCCGGACGCCCTTGTCTGGCGCGTCAGATTTGGTCAACGCGGAATGGAGCTCCTGTGTAGGGGTACTGTTGACCATGCCCGCTACACCAAAGCATTCCGAAGCGGCATGGCTGCAGAGATTGGCAAAATATTCCTGAGAAATCTCAATGGTGCCCAGATGGTTTTCCAGTTTGATCATCCTAAAACCCTCCTTTTTAAAATTGGCTATCTATCAATAACAGAAACATACTGTTTAATGGCCTAGGACTGCTCTATTTAAGATATTATATCACATTCTCTTTCTACCATCCAGCCAAATTATAAAAAATGTCCTGTGAAGTTGGCAGAATATTGGCAGATATATTGTGGGAATAACTGACTGTTCCACTGCGGTAGAGAAGAGGCAAAAACGGATAGGAATTTTCAAAGGCATCCAAAAAGGCAGAACACTCGATCTCTCCTCGGAGATAGCTGCCATAGGATTCCAGCAAGGTTAAATCATAGATACTGTCCACTACGCCCACCGATGCCCCGGAAAGCACAGGAGTCAGGTCCAGATTGTCCCCCAGTTTGATCTCAGCCAGAAAGAGATCATAGTCGCCCCTTTGCAGCGCCGAGAAATAGCTGTCGTTGTCCAAAGGCACCAGGACCAGCTCAATTCCTATACCAGAAAAGCTTTCCACAAGCTCCTGGGCCAAACGCATCCGATAGTCATTTTCCTGCTGTACCACCAGCCGCAGCGAGACACGTTCCCCCTCAAATAGGCGGTAACCTTCCCCATCTTTCGCCTCTAGGCCCAGAGCGGCCATGGCAATATCGAACTCCGCTGTAGGCAGCTTTTGGGTAGGCTGTCTGTCACTGGCCTGCCAAAAGCCGGTAGGAAATGGGGTATAGGCCTCCTGGGCTCGGTTGGAATACACCCGGCCAGCCAAACTGTCCCGATAAATTCCCTGGTTGAGCAGTACGCGGAAATCCGCCTGCCCCAGGAGCTCATGCCCCTGATTCATCCCCAGATAAACCAGATTGGTCATGGCCACTGTCTGGCTGACATGGCTCATGCCATATACCTCCGGAGAGCTGCGGTCGGAAAACACACAGTCAATAATGCCGGTTTTCAAACTATATGGTACTGTCTCATCGTCAGGCAGCACCACCAAGGTAATTCTCTCCACCCGGCCAGTTCCCTCAAAGTGCTGGGAATTTGGTTCCATCTCCCGATCAGAGGGATCACTCAGCAGAAAGCGCCCCGTTCCCGGGGGCAGAGGCTCCTCCCGGGTTCCCTGGGCAATGATGGGAAAGGTGAGCAGGTTGGCGAAATTTTGATCCGCAGATGTCAGCTGTATAGTTAGGGTATTGCCGGACACTGCCGCGCTTTCCACCAAAGCCGCCAATTGGGGGTAGTGAACCTGGTCAGCGCAGGCCTGCTGCAGTGAGTAGAGGACATCCTGGGCAGTCAAAGGGCTGCCATTGGAAAAACGCACATCTTCCCGAACGGTTACAATACACACCTGTCCCTGTGTCTCAACCTGACTGGCCAGATAGGGCACCGCCTGCCAATGTTCATCCACCTTGACCAGGGAATCATAAAGCAGGGGCAAAAGGGTGCGGTTCATCTGTGTTTGGGCGTCATATGGATTCAGACTGTCATTGATATTGACCGGCAGACGCAGGGAAATAGAGCTTTCTGATTCCGGCAACTGGGCCGGTTCGCTGCTCTCCGGCTGAAACATTTCCAGATATTTTTCTTTAAAGGAATATTGGGAACAGCCTGACAGAATCAAAACCACTGCCAGCAGACTCCCAATCCAACCCATCCGGTTCATTTTTTCCCTCCTGGGCGCAAATCTGAATGGACAAAAATTCTTTGTATGTTTACAGCCCGGCCAGTCTTTTCATTGATTTCAATGAAAACACCCCAAAGAGCCGGGTCCTCTTTTTCATTTTCAAAGCGGGTGGGCAGCTGGGTCCTAAAACGACGGATGGCCAGGTCCTGACGCACTCCCAAAACCGAATGGTAGCCACCACACATACCCACATCGGTAATATAAGCAGTTCCACCAGGCAAAATTCGTTCATCCGCTGTCTGAACATGGGTGTGGGTTCCCACCACAGCGGAAACTCTGCCATCCAAATAGTAACCCAGCGCCAATTTCTCAGCGGTAGCCTCCGCGTGAAAATCCACCAGAATATTCGGGGTATGGATGGTAGGCAGCAGAGCGTCTATGGTGTCAAAAGGATTGGCGATGGGGTCCAGATAGCTGACACCCTGCAAATTGATGACGCAGAACTGATATTTGAGCATATCCACAAGATAGACACCAGAACCAGGCGCCTGTGAGTGGAAATTGTGGGGACGCAAAATACCCCGCTGCTCTTCCAGCAGATCGTAGATCTCCCGGCGGCGCAAGGCATGGTTGCCGGTGGTTATGACATCCACTCCCGCGTGGAACAACTGGTCAGCACTGCCAGGCAGGATTCCATTTCCCTCGGCGGAGTTTTCCCCATTGGCAATAACCAAGTCTGCCTGATAGGTTCGTTTTAAGTCAGGTAATTTCTGTTGGAGAAAATGGCAGCCCAAAGAGCCCACAACATCCCCAAAAAACAAAAGCTTCATCTCTCTGTACTCTTTCTGTAAAATTGCGTCTATTTATTATACACGATTTTTCTCTCTATTCAAAGGCCCATTGTGTAAACAAATAAAAAACTCAAGGCAGGATTTCAGCCAGCTCCAAAGCTGTTTGCATATCCTGGTGCAAGGGGGCCTGAATCTCAATAACCTGCCCGGAAACAGGGTGGCGGAACCGCACCTCTCCACAGTGGAGGGCCTGCCTGCTCAGAAGCCGGCTGTCGGTACCGTACAAATCATCCCCGGCCAGAGGGTAACCCAGCCAGGAAAAATGCACCCGAATTTGATGGGTACGTCCAGTGTACAAGTGGCACCGCAAATAACTGTATTCCCTCCCCTGCCCCAGCAGGGTAAAACCTGTACGGGCAAACTGCCCATTGGGGGTGACAATACGGTTGATGTAATCGTCTGCCAGCCGCCCAATGGGGGCATCAATCACCCCCTTGCGATAGGGAAATACTCCGCACACCAAAGCCAGATAGGTTTTGTCAATTTTTCCACCCAGCTTGGCAGCCGCGTGGGCATTTTTAGCCACCACCACCGCCCCCGTGGTATTGCGGTCCAATCGGTTGATAGCCCGAAAGCTGAGGGGCAATCCCTGGGCAGCGCAGTGGGCAGCAAATACATTGGCCAAAGTATCCTGCTGGTGGGTCTTGGCCTGATGGCAGGGCATATTGGCCGGTTTATTATATACCATTACATCATCATCCTCATACAGGATGGGAACCTTCAGGGCGGAAAGCAGATACTCCTGGGGATGATCCTCCAACACTACCGACACCACATCCCCTGTATGCACCAGATCGATGGTCCGGGTATGCACACCATTGCAGGTCAGCCCATAGGAAGTCTTTTTGAGATCTTTGATCACCCGCAGGGACATCCCCTGTGCCTGCCGCAAAAAATGCTCCACTTTACAGCCGTCATAGGAGGCCGGAACCACAAAATCCAATTTCCGCATAATGTATTTCATACTCCATTTATTATTCACCGAAAAAACAACAAGGATTATTATAGACAATGGCGGCTGAGATGGCAAGCCATCCCGCCAAAAGAAAAAGCGCCGGCTCTTTCCAGAGCCAGCGCTTGGCAGCTTAACTATTTGACCTCTACAACCCAGTGGAAGGGATCTTCTCCATGGCCCCACTGAATACCAGTCAGGGTGTTGTACAGGACGGTGGTAATGGGTCCAGCTGTGAAGTTGTTGATCACCATTTTTTCGTCGTGATAAGCCAATTCCCCAATGGGATTGACTACAGCGGCTGTACCGGTGGCAAAGCACTCATTGAGCTTGCCCTCCCGCCAGGCCTGAGCCACTTCCTCAATGGCTACCTTGCGCTCGGTCACCTTGTAACCCAGGTGGCGCAGCAGCTCAATGGAGGATTTTCTGGTAATACCAGGCAGAATGCAGCCGTTGAGTTCGGGAGTGACTACCTCTCCATCAATGACAAAGAACACATTCATGGCACCGCACTCATCCACATATTTGTGCTCCACACCATCCAGCCAGAGGACCTGGCTGTAGCCCTGATCATGGGCACCGTAATAGGCCCGCAGAGAAGCCGCGTAGTTGCCTCCGGTCTTGGCCTCGCCAATACCGCCCCGGACCGCCCGGACATAATGGTTTTCCACAGCGATTTTAATGGGCTCCAATCCATTGCCGCTGTAGGCGCCAGAGGGAGAGAGAATGATGCAGAACAAATAGGTCTGGGAAGATTTTACACCCAAAATAGGATCAATGCCGATCATAAAGGGACGGATATACATGGTGCAGGGAGCATCCGGCATGCAGTCCGCATCGATTTTCAGCAGCTCCAGCAACCCCTCATAGGCCAAATCACGGTCAAAGTGAGGCATCTCCAAAATGTCACAGGAGTTGAGCATCCGGGCAAAGTTCTGGTCCGGACGGAACAGATAGGTTTTTCCGTCATCGTGTTTGTAGGCCTTGAGCCCCTCAAAAATCGCCTGGCTATAATGAATAAAAATAGCGGCAGGATCAATGGAAAGAGGACCATATGGAACAATTCGGGCGTCATGCCAGCCCTCTTTGGGGTTGTAGTTCATCAGGAACATATGGTTGGAAAAAACCTGACCAAAGCCCAATTGATTGGAAGGGGGCATGGTCTGGGGGTTGGGATTTCGTTCAATTCTGATCCTTCCCATAGAAACACTCCTCTTTTATTGTTTATTGTATTAAAGGTAATCATAGCATTGGAAAATACAAAAATCAATGAATCCTCTTCTGTCTTCCACAAACTTTGTCAGGTTAGATAGGATAAAACAACAGATTGGGGCCTTTTTCCCCGAACCTTTGACAAAATATCCAAAGATTGACCATTCAGTCAACTTTCCATTTATGTACAAACGCCACACCGAAGATTCCTTCGGCGTGGCGTTTGACTCTATCTCGGCAAAGCAGTTGTATTAGTAAGCAACTCCCTGAGCTTTCATAGCTTCCGCAACCTTTAAGAAACCGGCTACGTTGGCACCCATTACCAGGTTGCCCTCATCCCCATATTCTTTAGAGGCGTTATAAGCGTTGTGGAAGATGTTTACCATAATATTTTTCAGCTTGGCATCCACCTCTTCAAAGGTCCAGGCATAGCGCATAGAGTTCTGGCTCATCTCCAGACCGCTGGTGGCTACGCCGCCGGCGTTGGCCGCCTTGGCAGGGCCATAGAGAATTTTGTTCTGCTGATATACGGCGATGGCTTCAGGAGTGGAAGGCATATTGGCACCTTCCGCAACTACTTTTACCCCATTCTTCACCAGCAGAGCTGCCTCTTCCCCATTGATCTCATTCTGGGTGGCGCAAGGCAAAGCAATATCACAGGGGATACTCCAGATACCCCGGCAGCCCTCGGTATAGGTGGCGCCTGGAACCTGCTCCACATATTCTTTGATCCGTCCCCGTTTGACTTCCTTGATCTCTTTGACCACATCCAGATTGATGCCGTTGGGGTCATAGACATAGCCGTTGGAGTCAGACATAGCCACAACCTTGCCGCCCAGCTCCATGGCCTTCTCCACCGCGTAGATTGCCACATTACCAGAACCAGACACCACAATGGTCTTGCCTTTGACAGAATCGTTCTTCATGCAGCGCATCATCTCTTCGGTGAAGTACAGCAGTCCATAGCCAGTAGCCTGGGTTCTTACCAGGGAACCACCATAGGTCAGACCCTTACCAGTGAGGATTCCAGTATATTCGTTGTGCAGCCGTTTGTACTGACCAAACAGATAGCCAATCTCCCGGGCGCCTACGCCAATATCACCGGCGGGCACATCGGTATCAGGTCCAATGTGCTTGGCCAACTCGGTCATAAAGCTCTGGCAGAACCGCATGATCTCCATATCGGATTTGCCCTTGGGGTCAAAGTCGGAACCGCCCTTGGCGCCGCCCATAGGCAGGCTGGTCAGGCTGTTTTTAAACACCTGCTCAAAACCCAGGAATTTAATGACCGAAAGATTGACCGAGGGGTGCAGCCGCAGACCACCCTTGTAGGGGCCAATGGCCGAGTTGAACTGAATCCGGTAACCCCGGTTTACCTGTACCTTGCCAGCGTCATCCACCCAGGAAACCCGGAATGCAATCATACGCTCAGGTTCTACAATCCGGTCAATGACACCAGCGGCCACCAAATCGGGTCTCTTTTCTACAACAGGTTCCAAAGATTCCAGGACCTCATGGACCGCCTGTAAAAATTCCGGCTGATCCGGGTCCCTTTTGCAAACAGAGTCGTATACGCCCTGCAAATAGCTGCTTTTAAAACTCATGGTCAATCTCCTTTTCTGGGTATTTTTTCTTATTATATAAAAAAACTTGCAATATATCAATATAAAAATTTCATTTTGATAGACTTTTTTGCAAATTGGTAATACTTTTATTGTATAACTTGATTCCTTAAGCGAGGTGAAATTTGTTGAACATGCAGTCAACTTTTTTGAAAAATGCATGATTCCATGCGTACCCATGATTTGGGCATTGGTTTTCTTGTATTCCTTTTGGAAACATGGTATACTGATCGTGTTTTAAAGTCAACTTATTTTCTGTCGATTGCAAAAGGTGATACCATGTACTGTAAAAAATGCGGAGCTTATTTAAGCAATGACGCTCTCTACTGCAACAACTGCGGCACTTCCACTTCCCAGGGCAGCGGAACATTCTGTCCCAACTGTGGGGCTGCTTGTGATACAAACGCCAACTGTTGCCCCCGATGCGGCACAGTTCTAAATCAAACAGGTCCCGGCACCAATCAGGCGCCTGGTTATAATCCTCCGCCACCTGGCGAATATGCCCCCTATCGTCAGCCCCGTTCCCGGCTGGTGGCCGGACTTTTAGGTATTTTCCTGGGTTCTTTGGGAATCCACAATTTTTACCTGGGATATACAACCAAAGCGGTTGTACAGCTGCTGATCACCCTGATCGGGGGCATGCTGACCTGCGGCCTGGCCAGCATTGGTGTGGGAATCTGGTCTTTTGTGGAGGCTATTTTAATTTTCACTGGAAATATCAGCTGTGACGGAGACGGAATGCCCCTGCGGGACTAGTTGACAGAAATCTCCTTTCTGAGTAAAATGAAATCTGCGAGTAACCGAGACAACAGCGGGCGCAGTGCCGAAAGGCCGCGCGTGAGGAAAGTCCGAGCTCCACAGGGCAGAATAGCTGCTAACGGCAGCCGGAGGCGACTCTAGGGACAGTGCAACAGAGAGATACCGCCGTTCTTTGAACGGTAAGGCTGGAAAGGCGAGGTAAGAGCTCACCAGCGTCTGGGGAACCAGACGGCTATGTAAACCCTATTCGGAGCAACACCCAAACGAAAACAGATGCGGCGGCCCGTCGCGTTTTCACCGAGGTGGCTAAAGCCATGTGGCGACATATGGCGTAGATAGATTGTTGTCAAATACAGAACTCGGCTTATTGTTTGCTCGTGCCAAAAATCCACCCATTGAGGGTGGATTTTTTATTTTCTCAAAACTGTGAAAAAATTGGATGAAAAGCTGTATAAATTTATGAATAACCGGTCAAGATACCATCATACATATAGGATAGAAGGTGGATATCATTGAAAAGTTTATTAAACTTTACCGGGTCTGAGAAGAAAAACGACACTTCTCAAAATATGGATCAACTGGCACTGATTATGGAAATCAAACGGGTACGGGAACGGCTGGACATAATCAACAGCCTTTTTAATCTGACCTGTGACAGTGATATGATCGACTATTATATCCATGAAATCAATGCCCTGGACGCTAGATACCGCTATTTGCTCCGACTGGTACGGGAGCAGAATATCAAGTGTCCGACCCAATTGATTTCCGCGGATTGTGAGGAAAGGGTGTATGAAAAATTGGGATGACCGAACTACTGCTTTTCAGTATTGCCGCCTTTGTGGTGGTGTGTATGCTTTCCGCTTTTATGCGTTCCGGGCGGTTTTTTAGCAGTCTCTTTTTCTCCGCACTGTCGGGGCTTGGGGGATTGTTTCTCACCTATGGCATTGGACTCTATACCATTCCTCTGTTGGTGATCAGCCCCCTGACCATTGCTGTCAGCGTATTTCTGGGGCTACCCGGTGTCATTGGTATGCTGTGTTTAAAACTTCTGTAAAGCTGGATGCTCTTCATTGTTTTTTGAGAAAAGCGCTTGCTCACATAAGTGAGCAAGCGCTTTTGTCTGCCTGATATCTCTTAGAAAGCCCAAAAGAAGCAGCTGTCAAAAAAGGCGGCTGCTTCCAATTGGGAGGAAAACGAATCTATAGGATTTTAGTGGTTTGGTGAATTCCAGTCTGGAAAAATTCTACCCACTCGCAGACATTGACACTGTGGTCGGCAATTCTTTCCAGATATTTGCTAATCATCATAACGTCCAAAACGTCATCGGCTGTGCTCTCGTCTTTTTTTAGCTTGTCGGCCAGCTCTTTTTTTACCTCAACAAACAGCTGATCCACCTGGTCATCCCGGCCCTGAACCTCTTTGGCCAGTGCCAGATCAAATCCAGCCAGAGCTGTCATGGCATCAGATACCATCTGTAAGGTGGCCTGGGCCATCTCTTTCATCTTGGGGCTCACCTGCAAGGGAAACCTTCCCTCCCCACAGAAGATCAGCCCGATGTCCGCAATGTCCTGGGCCTGGTCGCCGATCCGTTCCAGGTCGGTGGTCAGCTTCAAGGTGGCGGATACCGCACGCAGGTCGGTAGCCACAACCGGCTGCTGTTTCATTAAAAGCCGCAGGCAGCGGGCCTCTATTTTTTTCTCCATTTCATTGACCCTTTTATCGTCGGCTGTAACCTGCATCAGCTGGTCCACATTCCGGCTTTCCATTCCCTGGAAAGCCAGCATCAGCGCATTGTGCACCGAATTGCCCATGGCAACGATGTCCTGATGCAACAGGTCCAGTTCCTGATCGAAAATTCGTCTCATGGTCATATCAGTTTCCCCTCTCTATCCTATCCGAACCGTCCAGTTATGTAGTCTTCTGTCCTCTTGTCCTTGGGCATTGAGAAGATGACATCGGTTTTGTCACATTCTACCATCTCTCCCACCAGGAAAAAGGCTGTGGTATCTGAGATACGAGCCGCCTGCTGCATGTTGTGGGTTACAATTACTACAGTGTAGTGCTTTTTCAGATCGGCCATCAGTTCCTCAATCCGCATAGTGGATATGGGGTCCAAAGCGGAGGTGGGCTCATCCATCAGGATTACTTCCGGTTCCACCGCCATGGCCCGGGCTATACAAAGCCTCTGCTGCTGGCCGCCGGACAGTCCCAATCCGCTGCTTTTCAGCCGGTCCTTTACATCGTCCCACAGGGCAGCCCCTTTGAGGGATTTTTCCACGATCTCATCTAGCTGGGCCTTGTTTTTAATTCCATGAATACGGGGACCGTAGGCAATATTGTCATAAATGCTCATAGGGAAAGGATTGGGCCGCTGGAATACCATGCCCACCTTTTTCCGCAGCAGGGTCACATCCACCGAAGGGGCATAAATGTTTTCCCCGTCCAACAGCACCTCACCCTGGATCCGCACACCCTTCACCAGATCATTCATCCGGTTGATGGTTTTCAGATAGGTGGACTTACCACAGCCGGAGGGCCCGATAAAAGCGGTGATGCTGCCAGCCTCAATATCCAGATTTATATTTTTTAGGGCATGGTTCTCCCCATACCACAAATTCAAATTTTTTGTCGAAATTTTTGTTGACATGTTCTGCTCCTTCTCCTTATTGGGCCTTTGATTTCATGCCCCGAATCATCAGACGTGTGAGAAGATTGATGGCCAGTACAATCACCATCAGCACTGCCGCAATGGCGTAGGCATACTCATTTTGTCCCTTCAGCATGTACTGATACAGCTGCACCGTCAAAGTGGCCCCTGAAGTTTTGGCGTGGCCCAAAATAGCCGACAGGCTGGTAGTTTTCATCAAGGTAGTACCAATACCCGCTGTAAAAATCAGCGCGGCAGACTCACCTACAATACGGCCAATGGCCAAAATAATTGCTGTCAGGATTCCAGAAAATGAGCTGGGCAAAATAATGGTTCGAATCACATACCACTTGCCCGCTCCCATGGCCATGGCGCCCTCCCGATAGTCCATAGGAACCGATTTGATGGATTCCCGGGTGGTGGTGACAATAATCGGCAGGATCATAATCGTCAAGGTCAGGCAGCCGGAGAGGATGGAATACTGGAGTTTCATCATCGAGTTGAAAAACAGAGCGCCAAACAGGCCGTACACAACCGACGGAATACCGGAAAGGGTTTCGGTGGTAAACTCAATGAGTTGGGTGAGCCGGCCCTGATGGGCATACTCACAGAGGTAAATGGCTCCTCCCACCCCAAGGGGAGTGGCAAACAGAATGGTCAAAACGATAATGTAGATGGTATTGATAATATTAGGCAAAATACCATGGGTTCCTTTGAGTACACTTTCCTTAGTGGTTAAAAATTCCCAGTTGACCAGTGGCAGGCCCTTTACCATAATATAGCCGATCATAGCCAGCAAAATGGCCACCACCAGAAATGCAGAGCCGTAAATCAGCACCATCAGCACCGTATCCCCTACCCGGGCGTTTTTACGGGAGATGGAAGTACTAGTTTCCATTGTTCTTGCCAACTCCTTTCTTTACAAAGAAGTAGAGAGCTACATTAATGCCCAGGATAAAGATAAACAGGACAAGTCCGATGGCGAACAGCGCCTGCCGGTGGAGTCCCTCGGCATAGCCCATTTCTGATACAATACCAGTGGTCAAAAAGCGAACGCTGGTGAATAGTCCCGGCATATTGACTACGTTTCCGGAGACCAGCAAAATGGCCATGGCTTCTCCAATGGCTCTGCCGATGCCCAGTACCACACCGGCAGTGATACCGGACCGGGCAGCGGGAACCAATACTTTAAAAATAGTCTGGGCTTTGGTTGCTCCCAGCGCCAGGGAGGCCTGCTCATAATCCTGGGGCACTGCCCGTAAAGCGGTTTCACTGACACTGATAATGGTGGGGAGCACCATAACCGAAAGCACCAGAATGGCGCTGAGCATAGTGGCTCCTCCATTAAACTGGGTTTGCTCCGAAAAAATCTTGGCTACCGTTGGCACAATGACCACCATACCAATCAGGCCGTAGATGACCGAGGGAATACCGGCCAGCAGCTCAATGACAGGCCGCATAATGGAAGATACCCGCTCAGAAGCCACATTGGCCAGAAAAATCGCCGTCAAAAGCCCAATAGGCACACCAATTAAAATCGCGCCGCATGTTCCATAGATGGAAGAGAGAATCATGGGCAAAATTCCAAATTGGGGATTGGTGGAGGACGCAGGGGCCCAGGTGGTCCCAAAGAGGAAATCAAACAGTCCAATCTGCGCAATGGCGGGACTGCCAATACCCAACATATATACGATAATGAGACCTACCGCGGCCACTGCGGAAAAAGAGCAGACCGCAAACAGAATCTCCATGAATTTTTCGATGAAAGCTTTGGTTTTCATTGTTTGTTTCAAGCTTCATTCTCCTCTAAGATCGTTTTCCTCAACGAACTTTTAAACACACAAAAGGGTTGCTTGGTCAGATAAAAAGCGGGCCCTCCGCCGCTTGGGGACAGAGGGCGCCTGCCAGTTCTATCTGTTTGTCAGGTTATTTCACAGTGATCAGTTTCAGAGAAGCTACCAGTTCCTGACCGGCGTCGCTGAGTACGTAGTCCAGGAAAGCCTGTACCTCAGCTCTCTGCTCGCCCTCTTTGACTACCATGATGAAAGGTCTCTTAAGAGCGTAAGTACCAGCTTTGGCGTTTTCTTCGGTGGCTTCCACACCGTCTACATTGACAGCGGTTACCTTGTCGTCTACATAGGACATGGACACATATCCGATAGCGCCTTTGGTGGTTTCAACAGCGGTCTTTACAGAGCCAGTCTCGGTGAGCTCCTGACCATATTTGGCCTGGTCCTCAATGCCAAGGATTTCCTCAAAAGCGCCTCTTGTACCAGAGCCAGCTTCCCGGCCTACTACTACGATAGCCATATCCTCGCCGCCAACATCTTTCCAGTTGGTGATTTCACCGGTGTAAATTTTCGCGATCTGCTCGGTGGTCAGATCCTTTACAGTGTTTTCATTGTTTACGATCACAGAGATACCATCAATAGCCACAGTGTAGGGAGTCAGGCCTGTCTCGCTGTCTTTCAGCTCCCGGCTTACATTACCAATATCGGTAACGCCGTCCTGGGCATTTTTTACGCCAACGGAAGAGCCGCCCAGCTGTACATCAACGGTCACACCCTCGTTCTGTTCCATAAAGGATTCTGCCATCAGTTTGGCCAGCTCTTCCATAGAAGTAGAACCACTCATGCTGACAGTACCGGTCAGCTGGGTCTGGCTGGAGGAGGACTGACCCTCAGAACCCTGGGAAGAAGCTCCGGAAGAGGAACCAGTGGTCTCGGTGGAACAAGCGGACAGAGAAACGGCCATCAGCGCCGCGGTTGCAAGAGCAAGTATTTTTTTCATTCTTTTCTAATCTCCTTTTCGTTTTTCTATGGCTATTTTAGTCTTTGGCTCTGTAAACTAAAAGCACAGCCAGGTAAAGCTTAGGTAAAACAAAAGTATGAAATAGATTAGTTGGAATGATGGGGCAGACAGCAAAAAAGCGCCCGTCAAATGACGGGCGCTTTTAAAAATTTGTAACTAATCTTTTCTGCTCAGTTCCACCAAACGACGGAACAGAGCCAAAAACTCAGGATATTTTTTGCACAGACACTCGGGATGCCACTGTACTCCAAATACATAACCATCCTTTGATTCAATGGCCTCCACAATGCCGTCGGGAGCAGTCGCCACCACTCTCAGATCAGGAGCCGCCTCTTTCACCGCCTGGTGATGATAGGTGTTCACTTCTAATCTGGTTTTGCCAAACAGCTTATACAAGTGGCTGTCCTTCTCAATTTCAACCGAGTGAAGCAACTCATCAGGAATGGCTCCATCCTGATGGTGAGAAATACTGCCTCCCTGGGTGGGAACATCCTGCACCAATGTCCCTCCTAAAGTGACATTGATCAGCTGCTGTCCCCGGCAGATACCAAACACCGGCTTATGCTGTTCCACAGCGGCACGAATCAACGCCATCTCAAAGTCATCTTTATCCCGGCGAATCAGTTTTACCTGGGGAACTGGCTCCTGCCCATAGAGAAAAGGCGTTACATCTTCGCCCCCGGGAATCAAAAGGCCGTCCAGCATATCCACATAATGGGAAGCATTCTCCGCGCCGGCCGCCACCGGCAGCATAACGGGCAGGCCACCCGCGTCCAAAATACACCGAATGTGGTCATCCAAAAAGGCCCAGGTATTAATCAGTCCAATTTTAGGCTGTTTCATAGTTCCTCCCAGTTATTTTGCTTTTACTGCTCTTTCCATCAGTTCCCGGAACAAACCAGCAAACTCCGGATAGCGCTCATACAGACACTCAGGATGCCACTGTACCGAGAATACATTGCCATCTTCTGACTCCATGGCCTCAATAATGCCATCGGGGGCCCAAGCAGTCACTTTCATACCAGGAGCGGGAGTTTTTACCGACTGGTGGTGATAGGTGTTGACCTGAATGGTATCCCGGCCAAAAATCTTATGCAAAATACTTCCTGGCTCCACTTTGGCGCTGTGGGTCAGCTCACTGCGGATCTCCATTGCCTGGAGATGGCTGATTTTACTGTCGGTCTGGGTGGGAATATCCTGAACCAAAGTACCACCCAAAGCCACATTGATCACCTGATGGCCGCGGCAAATACCAAAGACTGGTTTCCCCTGTGCCATCATTTCTTTTACCAAAGCGATCTCAAACAAATCCTTGGTACGATTGACATATTTTACCTGCATGACTGGTTCCTCACCATATACCAGAGGATTGACATCCTCACCACCTGGAATCAGCAAACCATCAATCATATCCGCGTATGTTTTGATATATTCCAGATGATCGGTCACTGGCAGATTGACAGGAATTCCTCCGGCCGCCAATACCGCGTTGACATAAGTGGCCTGTACACCAAATAAATTGCTGTTGACTTTGTTGGAAATAAAGCAGCTAATTCCAATTTTAGGTTGCATCCCAATCTTTCCTTTCTATTTTGTCATTGGTGATTCTATCATCATTATAGTAATAAACCAGACGTCTGTAAAGAAAGAGAGAATAAAATTTTCAGATGACTCTTTTGTGAATTTTACAAATGAACCAACAAAAAAATTAAAAAGAACTATTGACAAGCATATTACCAGGTGATATAATAATCGAGCAGTCAAGATTTGTTTGGTTGTTCGTCCTGTGGGGGTGTAGCTCACTTGGGAGAGCGCTTGAATGGCATTCAAGAGGTAGTCGGTTCGATCCCGATCATCTCCACCACAAAAGACTCGTTTCCGATGGAAGCGAGTCTTTTATTTTTTCCTTTGTAAAATTGGATCACACCTATAACCACAATACCACCAGGGAGGACATATGAAAAAGGATCTCGCAACAAGCCCACTAGCCAGAGACTTTTATCTGAGAGATGCCAACACAGTGGCCCCCCAGCTTTTGGGAAAGCAACTGATTCACCGCTCTCCCCAAGGAGTCACCGCTGGAGTCATTGTTGAAGTGGAGGCCTATGTAGGCCCAGAGGATAAAGGAGCTCACTCCTATTCCAACAAGAGAACAGAGCGGACAGCCATTCAGTTCGGATTAGGGGGATATGCGTATATTTACGCCATCTACGGTATGCATTTTTGCTTTAATATTGTAACCAATAGAAAAGATAAGCCAGAGGTAGTATTGATCCGGGCACTGGAACCCACCCAGGGGATTGAGTTGATGCAGCAGCGGCGAAAAAGCAATGATACAATCAATCTATGCAATGGCCCAGGGAAATTATGCGGCGCGATGGGAATCACCAAGCAGCAATATGGCTGGGATTTATGTCATTCTGAGCTATATCTGGAACCATTTTGGCAAGTTGAAACCAATGAGATTGTGGTTTCCCCACGCATCAATATCGACTATGCAGAGGAGTACACCGGCAGCTTATGGAGATATTTTATAAAGGATAATCCGTATGTTTCTAAGGTAGCCAAGCGATACCGTATGCAAGAGCACCCATATTCCACCGATATGTAAACCAGAGTGAAGGAACGGAGGCTCTACAGCAATTTTGTGGAATTTGCGGCAGCATGTAGAACCGCTTTTCCAGCAATTATTTAAGGCCTTGAAATGATACATTTCAAGGCCTTACTCTTTGACATATAAAAAACTGGATGGAACTACTTTTACAAGACTACAAACTTTAGCTCCGGGCGCGTTCCACCTTCAGATTTCCTTCAATCATAGCTCCTTCTTCCATAGAGAGGGTGACAGCAGTCAAGTTACCGGTGAGCTTTGCACTACCCTCCAGTACCACATGTCCGCTGGCAACTACATCTCCATTGATCTGGCCAGAGCACACCAAATTTTTGGTAGAAATATTTCCTTGAACAGCTGACCCCTGATGAATCTTAATCTGAGAATCCGCTTTCATATCCCCCTTGAGGGTACAGGAAATCAGCTCCACACACCGTCCAGTCACATTACCATCCAGACTGGTCCGAATGATAACATCGCCTTCGGCAAAAATATCCCCTTTAAATTCACAAGCCAGGTCTACGTCTCCTTTGGCACGCAGTGTTCCCTCAAACACACTGCCTGCCGCCAGGACAGTCGCTTGATACTTAGGTACCCGCTGAATCTCAGGAACAGCCTTCTCGACTTTCTTTTCTAGTTTTGGCTCCACTTTTAGCTCGGCTTTTGTCTCCGCTTTGGGTGCGGCTACTTTTTGTTCAGATGGTTGTGTCCCAACCATGTCCTCTCCAACACCAAAAACTTCTTGGACTGCCTTTTTAAAATTATTCATTTTACTCATTATGCTCTCTCCCTGCTGTTATAAAATACAATAAAAAAGAAAAGCAACAAACCGTTACTTGTTCAAAAAATTGCATTGTAGAGTCTGATAATTGAAAATGACAGGCTCACTTGATGGGTTCTACTGTAAAAGTACACCCCTCGTCCAAAAGTCCATTGTCTAGGGTGGATCATGACGCGGCGATTACAATACCTTTTTCCACTTCTATGAGATCACAAAAGGCATATTTCTGTATACTACCATTTAAATAATTGATTTCCTGAACCCTTTTATAAGTTGAGGTACTCAAAAATAACTACGTATATCAACAACTTTACATACTCTCATGCCGATTTCAATTGGGTTAAAATTCACAAAACAGCCATTTGTCAAAACAAGTCGATAAAAAGGACAAAAAGCTTATACATTGGGTGAATTATAGCACATTTTGCGTCAAGATACAAGCAGTTTTCCATTTTAAAGCCTGCTGCAAACAACAGCAAAATGCTTTAATCAAGCTTCTCAGAAAGCAAATTCCCCTTGCTCCCTCCTTCAAAGGATTTGTCATATTTTGTATGTTCTGTCTGAAAATCAGCCTGTAATTTGTATTTGACCCAAAGCTTTTATTGGCTCTATAATGAAAAAGAAGCTATTTCATTTGACAACTATACAAAGAGGAGGAAAATTCCCATGAAAAAAGTCCGTTTAGGTAAGACTGAACTGATGGTAACCAAAACCTCTTTTGGCGCACTGGCCATTCAGCGAGTGGACATGGCCACAGCCAAAAGTATTTTGCAGAACGCCTATCGGGCGGGAATTAACTACTTTGATACGGCCAGAGCCTACACAGACAGTGAAGAGAAGATCGGTGCCGCTTTGGGAGATGTGCGCCACGAAATTATCATTTCCACTAAAACCGCGGCTAAGACCAAAGAGGATATGATAAAAGAACTGGATACCAGCCTCAAAAATTTAAAAACCGATTATATCGACATCTATCAAATGCACAATGCCCCCGCTCTGCCAGATCCCAAAGATGAGAACTCCGTATATGCAGGCATGGTAGAGGCTAAAAAACAGGGGAAAATCCGCCACATCGGCATTACCGCCCACCGGTACGATGTAGCTTGGGACGCTGCCTCCAGTGGACTGTTTGAAACCGTACAGTTTCCTCTCTCCTATCTCTCAGATCAGCGGGATTTAGATTTACTGGACCGGTGTGAGGCTTACGATATTGGATTTATTGCTATGAAAGCTTTATCCGGAGGACTTTGCGGCAGTGCCAAAGCTGTATTTGCCTTTATGCAACAGCACCCCTACGCCGTACCTATTTATGGGATTCAGCGGCAAAGGGAGCTGGATGAGTTTTTGGAACTGGACGCCAATCCTCCCGTATTTGATGAGGAAATGAAAGCCTTGATTGAAAAGGAACGGATGGAACTTTCTGGTGAGTTCTGTCGTGCCTGTGGATATTGTATGCCTTGTCCAGTGGGCATTGAAATTCCCACAGTGGCCCGGCTGCATCTCTTAGTAACTCGTTCCCCCTATCAGCCCTACATTACAAAAGAATACTATGAGAGTTTGAAGGTAGTGGATCAATGTCTCCACTGTGGTTCCTGTTCCTCCAAATGTCCCTACCAGATGGATGTGCCCAGCATGGTTCGCAAACAATATGACAAATACCTGAAATTTTATGAGGAACACAAAGACGAATCCAAATAATATTGCAGAAAAAAGAGCCGAAAAATTTCGGCTCTTTTTAATTATAAAACTATACATGCTGCTCCAGCCAAGCTACAGCCAAATCCAGTCCTTCCTGGCTCAGAGGAAATGTAGCGGTTTCCTCAGGCTGGCACAAATCAAAACAGAGATCGTCATGCCATAGATATCCCTTTAGAGCTTCCTCCTCCGGCGCCAGACGGAACCGCATGCCTTCGCAGCTTCCATGAAAGATATTTCCATTCTCAAAATAACTGATATGGCGCAGTTCGATTTTTGCTTTCATTCCAATCCACCTCCTGTTTATTGTACCGCTGAAACAGGAAATGGTCAAGAAAAGGAATCACAACCTGGGTTTATTCAGTTACGCTTCCAATATCTACTACAATGGTTTCGGTTCCACCAGTTTTGGCACGCTCCAAAACTGCCCGCATCAACGCTTTAAAGTTTCGGCTGCCAATGGTGGCCCCTGCTACATCCTCTACCTGATCAGGATCCTTGGTCTCCATAAAGCGTTTCACCAGTTCTGGCTGCCACTCAGATGGCATTGGGTCCATAACATAATTGGGATCTTCTGTTTTCAAAGTACCTTCCCCATTGACCGAATTGAAAGTCACAGCGGTAACTTCTCCTCCAGAGATAGTCACCTCTACAAAATCCTTCCAGCCATAGGCCTCATCGGCTGTCTGTTCATCCACTTCCGCCCGATAGGTCCCATCCTTTAACTCGCTCTCTGTGCTGCACCCAGACAGAAGCAACACACCACAAAATAAAAAGGTCAATACCCGTTTCATTGTTTCATCCTCATTTCCTTTGGTTTTGCTATTAGCCTTTGTTTTCCAGCCTATCTTATACCTACTCCATAAATTTTTTATTTGTAAATTACCGGCATTGAAGCGAAACAAAATTCGTAAAAAATAACTATATTTTTCTTATCTCCTTTTATATTTTTCTCTGTTCCCTCCGAAATATTAAGATTCTGTTCTGATCCATAGACAAAAGAGAAAAGTTTTGCTATACTGAGAACCAAAGTTGATAGAGGCGCAGCGATAAGAGTAACCGGTGGAGAAGACATTCTATGAACCCGGTGAAAGGAGTAGCTGCCGAAGCATTCCCTCAGGTATGAGGAAGTGCTGGGCTTAATGTGAAAATCATTAAGACTCCTGCCTGACAACACAGGCAGAGGCGCTATCGGTGGTAACTAAAATCTTCGGATTGGTAAGGTTGCATCGATACGATGCAACCTTTTTTGTTGCATTGTAACGCCCACAACGAATTTTATTTTGAAAAGGAGCTGTCACAATGTCTCATCAAACCGAAGTCAGCAGTTTGCAGTCGGAAAGTACCGAGCTGAAAAGAGAAATCACACTGTTTGGCGGAATCAGTATCCTGGCTGGAATTATGGTAGGATCCGGTATTTTCTATCTGGGGTCCTATGTATTGATTCGTAGCGGGATGAGTATGGGCCTTGCCCTGCTGGTCTGGATCATTGGTGGTCTGGTCACCCTGTTTAGCGGTCTTTGCTACGCTGAGCTGGGAACCATGATGCCCAAAGCAGGCGGCCAGTATGTTTACCTGCGGGAAGCTTTTGGCGAGAGAATTGCCTATATGAGCGGTATTTCCGCTTTTGTACTGGGTAGTTCCGGTTCCATAGCCGGACTGGCTGTGGCTCTGCCCTCCGCTCTGTCCAGTGTTGTTGCCATTCCCACTTCCATGCACAAATGGATCGCTATCGGTCTGATCCTCTTTTTGTCTGGTATCAACTATATGGGTGTTAAATTTGGCGCCACTGTCCAAAACGTCTTTATGGTAGCCAAAATCATCCCCATTGGCCTTATTATGATCTGTGGATTGTTGATGGGCCAGCAAAGCCCCGATCTGTCCTTGTCCATCGTTTCCACTGTTTCCTTCCCCGAGCTTTGCTCCATGATCGCTTTCGCCGTTGTGGCTACCCTCTGGGCCTATGAGGGATGGAAAAACCTCAACACCATCAGCGAAGAGATCAAAAACCCCAAGCGCAACATTCCTATGGCTATTATAATCTCCTGCTTGTTTGTCACTGTACTATATACTGTGTTCAACTTCGCAGTTTATCGCACTGTTCCTCTGGAGACCATCGAACAGCTTTTTGCTGAAGGGGATTATTTCCTGGGTACCGAGGCCGCTAAAATTCTCTTTGGTGACGCAGGTAAAACCATTGTTGGTATCGGTATGGCAGTAGCAGTTTTTGGAGCTCTCAACGGTTGTGTAATGGTTTTCCCCAGAACCTATTATGCTATGGCTAAAGATGGCCTCTTCTTCCGCTCCTTTACAAAAATTCATCCAAAATTTAAAACTCCTACTGGTGCCATTATCGCATCGGCTATTGTTTCTATTTTGCTGGTATGCTCCCGAGATCTGAACCAGTTGACTTCCCTGGTAGCCTTCAGTGGATTTATCTTCAACTCCCTTACTTTTTACGCCGTCATTGTTCTGCGTAAAAAATATCCCAACTTAACCCGTCCTTACAAGGTTATTTTCTATCCAGTAACTGTAATTTTGATGATCCTCATTAACATTGGTTTGTTGCTCAACACCTTAAAAGAGGACCCGGTTACTTCCATCATTGGTCTGGTAGTACCTCTGTCCGGTCTGGTAATTTATGAACTTATTACCCGCTTTGGCAAAAAAGCGGAACAGGCAGAATAATTTTAGAAAAGGAGACAGTACCATGAAAACCCTTCTTCGCAACGGAAAAATTTATGTGGAACGGGACCATTTTGAACAGGCTGTTTTGCTGGATGGGGACCGTATTGAACTGGTTGGCTCCAATCAGGAGGTAGAAGCGGCTGCTCCTGCAGACTGTAAGGTTATTGATCTGCAGGGTCGGACCGTTGTACCAGGATTTAACGACTCCCATATGCATCTCCATCACTTAGGTGCTGGCCTCAACGCGGTACAGCTGAATAACGTACCCTCTTTGGCCGAAATGATTCAGAGAGGTAAAGACTTTATCGCGCAACATCAGGTTCCCGCTGGCAAGCCAGTGGTAGGTCGCGGATGGAACCATGACTACTTCACCGATGTAAGCAGATTGCCCAACCGTCATGATCTGGATCAAATCTCCACTGAGCATCCTGTTATTTTTACCCGTACCTGCGGCCACATGCTGGTCTGCAACACAAAGGCTCTGGAGATGGCTGGCATTGATGCTTCCACCCCCCAACCTGCAGGTGCCCAATTTGACTTGGAGCCCGATGGCTATCCCAACGGTATCTTCCGGGAGCTGGCCTCTACCCTGGTGAATAAAATTATTCCCGAGCCCTCTGTGGAGGATATGGCCACCAATATTAAAACTGCTTTGGATTACGCCAGCGCTCATGGTATTACCTCTACCCAGAGCAACGATATTAAAAATGAAAACCATCGGAAAATGTTGTCTGCTCTCCGGCTGCTGAGCCAGCGGGGAGAGATGACTGCCCGAGTATATGAGCAGTGCAACTTCTACGAGATGGATCAGTTTGAGCAGTTTATTGCCGATGGCAATCACACCGGCCTGACCGATGGACTGTTTACCGTAGGTCCCCTCAAACTGTTTATTGACGGTTCTCTGGGCGCCAGAACCGCGTTGATGCGCCAGGACTACGCCGACGAGCCCGGCACTCGTGGTATTCAGTGCCTGACTCAGGAACAGCTGGACAGCTTGGTGGCAAAAGCCGATGAGAACAAGATCCAGGTAGCTACCCACTGTATCGGTGATAGAGGCATCGAAATGGTACTAGATAGCTATGCCAAGGTAATCAAGAATCATGAGAATCCTCTGCGCCATGGTATTGTTCACTGTCAAATTACCGATATGCCTCTGGTGGAGCGGTTTAAGGAAAATGATATTTTGGCTTATGTACAGCCCATCTTCCTTCATTATGACATGCACATTGTAGAGGATCGCTGTGGTAAAGAATTGGCCCAAACCTCCTATGCCTTTGGCACTATGGGCAGAATGGGTATCCATGTCAGCTACGGCACCGACTGCCCGGTAGAAGATCTCAACCCCTTCCACAACATTTATTGCGCAGTTACCCGCAAAGACCTGAAAGGTTATCCTGATGGTGGATACAACCCCAAGGAAAAAGTGGATGTCTACACCGCTGTAGATAACTACACCTTGGGCAGTGCCTATTGTTCTTTTGATGAAAACCGCAAAGGCCGGATTCGCCCCGGCTATCTGGCTGACCTCACTGTTTTGGACCGGGATATCTTTACCGTTCCAGAGGATGAAATCAAGGACATCAATGCCCAGATGACCATTCTGGCTGGCCAGGTGGTATACGAGAGATAACCAGTTCGGTAAGTACATTTACTGCTAAAAGGAGAGAGGCCCCGCCTCTCTCCTTTTGATTTTATTTGGAAAAATCTATAGACATACCCCCAAAAACGTGATATAGTATTACTGTTGTCAATATGGGGGCGTAGCTCAGTTGGTAGAGCGTTTGGTTCGCATTCAAAAGGTCGGGAGTTCGATTCTCCTCGTCTCCACCACCAGACTGAGTCTGGACGCATATCGCGTTCCAGGCTCTTTTTGTTTGCTCAAATCCACTTTCCGCGCTCCAGTGTTTTTTCGTATTGTCCCTGTCAAATTGTTGTTTTTGGCGTTCCGTGGTATGACGTCAGCAGGGAGACAAATAAATGAGAAGTGTTTATGCCCTAGGATTTTCGTATAAAATACCGGAGGAAAGAGCCATGA
>CALXEL010000070.1 GCA_944387315.1 uncultured Clostridia bacterium | reverse complement strand
ATGGTACCTACGAAGAGAAAAGCAGACTCGGGAAGATCATCATGTTTGCCTTCAATAATCTCTTTGAATCCACGAATGGTCTCTTTCAGAGGTACATATTTGCCCTCCATACCAGTAAACTGTTCCGCTACGGTGAAAGGCTGAGACAGGAATCTCTGAATTTTTCTGGCACGAGATACAGTCAGCTTATCCTCTTCGGAAAGCTCATCCATACCCAGAATAGCAATGATATCCTGAAGCTCTTTATACCGCTGCAAAATAGACTGTACCGCCCGGGCAGTCTCATAGTGTTCCTTACCCACAATTTCAGGAGTCAGAATTGTAGAGGTAGAATCCAGCGGGTCTACCGCCGGATAGATGCCCAACGAGGAAATCGCACGAGACAAAACCGTTGTGGCGTCCAAATGGGCAAAGGTGGTGGCAGGGGCAGGGTCTGTCAGGTCGTCAGCCGGTACATATACCGCCTGGACAGAGGTGATGGATCCCTTTTTGGTAGAAGTAATCCGCTCCTGCAAAGCGCCCATTTCGGTTGCCAGGGTGGGCTGATAACCTACCGCAGAAGGCATACGGCCCAGCAGAGCCGAAACCTCAGAACCAGCCTGGGTAAACCGGAAAATATTATCAATAAAGAGCAGTACGTCCTGTCCTTCCTGATCCCGGAAGTACTCCGCCATAGTCAAGCCGGAAAGACCTACCCGCATTCTGGCACCTGGGGGCTCGTTCATCTGGCCATAGACCAGCGCTGTCTTGTTGATAACCCCCGACTCTTTCATCTCGTTATACAGGTCGTTGCCCTCACGAGTACGCTCACCTACACCGGCGAACACCGACAAACCACCATGCTCTTTGGCAATGTTGTTAATCAGCTCCATGATCAGAACGGTTTTACCTACACCGGCGCCACCGAACAGACCAATTTTACCACCTTTGGCATAGGGGGCAATCAGGTCTACTACCTTAATACCAGTCTCCAAAATCTCGGTGGTACCCTCCTGCTCCTCAAAGGTAGGAGCGGGACGGTGAATAGGCCACCGCTCTTTGGTCTCGGGAGCCGGTAAATTGTCAATGGGCTCTCCCAACAGATTAAAAATACGTCCCAGTGTTTCATTGCCAACTGGCACCGAGATAGCAGCGCCTGTATCTACCGCTTTGGTGCCCCGCACCAGGCCATCGGTAGAACTCATGGCGATACATTTTACAATGTCGTCGCCTACATGCTGCGCCACTTCTACA
This sequence comes from uncultured Clostridia bacterium, assembly GCA_944387315.1. Classification (GTDB taxonomy): domain Bacteria; phylum Bacillota; class Clostridia; order Oscillospirales; family Ruminococcaceae; genus CALXEL01. The sequence continues at coordinate 27,255 of CALXEL010000070.1, read as the reverse complement.
ATCAGCTTTTTGCCGTTGTTATCAATCTCGATGGCATTGAGGAGGTTAGGCAATTTGCCAGGGGCAAACTTTATTTCCAGCACCGGCCCGATAATCGAAACAACGGTGCCGATATTCTGCTCGCTCATCTGCATTTCTCCTTTTCTTCCCCGGATAGACTTCCAAAGTCCAGCCGGAGATTGATTCCACAGAAAATTCTGTGGGCCATATTCCACCCGCTGCCGCACCCGCAGCGGGATAAATTAGATTGCCAGATTAGTTGAGTGCTTCCGCACCGCCCACAATCTCTGTAATCTCCTGGGTAATGGAACCCTGTCTGGCCCGGTTGTACCGCAAGCTGAGATCCGAGATCATTTCCTCAGCATTATCGGTAGCGGCTTCCATAGCCATACGCCGGGCACTCTGCTCCGAAGCAAAGGACTCACATACTGCGCCATACAACATGCCGCCGATATACTGGGGAACAATCCGGTCAAATACGGCGTTGGCAGATGGCTCAAACAGTGTAATCCCTCCGGTCGCTTTCTCAGAAGGTTGTTGCTCATCCAGAGCAAGAGGCAAAACTTGCCGTACCACAGGCTGCTGGCTGAGCATGGAAACAAAATGGGTATATACAACATACAAAGCGTCAAAGGCTCCGCTGCGATAAAGGTCACCAGTCAGCTTGGCCAGATCCAAAGCGCCATCTATACCCATTTCTTCTACGGTAGGATAGGGTGTATCCAGCATCTGAACGCCACGCCGTTTAAAAAATTCTTCGGTTTTGCGGCCTACCGGCAACACGACAGCATCTTTACCGGCAATTTGCTCCATGGCAAAGTTCAACACATTGGTGTTGTATCCCCCTGCCAAACCACGGTCACCTGCAATGACAACAAAGCAGGTCCGACGCACCGGACGCTTTTGTGTATAGACCGAATCAAAATCATTGTTTCCAGCCGCGACCCCTTGAATGGTCTCATACAGAGAGTCAAAAAAGGGCCGGCAGGCCTCCACCCGCTCTTTGGCCTTTCTCACCTTGGAGGAAGCCACAAGTTCCATCGCCTTGGTAATCTGCATGGTGCTTTCGACGCTTTTAATGCGCCGTTTTATATCTTTCATACTGGCTCCAGCCATAGGAAAGTACCTCCTCCATACAAATTACCGGGTTTCCTGAAAATTCTTTTTAAATGCGGCAATCGCTTGATCCAAAGCAGCCTGGTTCTCTTTGGTCAGTTCCTTGGTTTGGGTAATAGATTCCACAATCTCAGGATAGGTGGAATCAATATAGTCAAACAGTTCATTCTGGAAGAGCAGAATATCTTCAACTGCAACATCTTCCAACAGATTGTGAATGACCGCGTAGATAATAATAACCTGATGTTCTACCCGAATGGGAGAATTCTGGCCCTGTTTGAGCACCTCCACAATACGGGCACCCTGTTCCAGACGAGCTTTGGTGTCGGCATCCAAGTCCGAACCGAACTGGGAGAAAGCCTGGAGTTCCCGATACTGGGAGTAGGCCAGCTTCAAGTTACCGGACACCTTTTTCATCGCCTTGATCTGGGCGCTACCACCTACACGAGATACCGAAATACCCGGGTTTACAGCGGGACGAACACCAGAGTTAAACAGCTCGGTCTCCAGGAAGATCTGTCCATCTGTAATGGAAATTACATTGGTAGGGATATAAGCTGAAACGTCACCGGCCTGGGTCTCGATAATAGGCAGGGCTGTCATAGAACCGCCGCCATAGGCGTCATCCAATTTGGCCGCACGCTCCAACAGACGGGAATGGATATAGAATACATCACCTGGATAAGCTTCACGACCTGGTGGACGGCGAATCAGCAGGGAGAGGGCACGATAAGCAACAGCGTGCTTGGAAAGATCATCATAGACAATCAGTACATCCTTACCCTGTTTCATAAAATACTCACCCATGGCGCAGCCGGCATAGGGAGCGATATATTGCAGAGGAGCCAGCTCAGAGGCGGTAGCCGCCACTACAATGGTATAATCCATGGCTCCATTCTTGGTCAGGTTGTCCACTACCCGGGCAACGGTAGAATTCTTCTGACCAATGGCTACATAGATACACAGAACATCTTTATCTTTCTGGTTGATAATAGTATCCAGAGCAATCGCTGTTTTACCAGTCTGTCTGTCGCCAATGATCAGCTCACGCTGTCCACGGCCAATGGGAATCATCGAGTCAATGGCTTTGATACCAGTCTGAAGAGGCTGGTATACCGACCGGCGCTCAATGATACCAGGAGCCTGGGCTTCAATGGGACTATATTCTTTAAAATCAATGGGGCCTTTTCCATCAACAGGCTGGCCCAACGCATTTACAACACGACCCAGAAGTCCCTCGCCCACAGGTACCGATACAATCCGTCCGGTTCTGCGAACAGGGTCTCCCTCCTTGATATTTCCTTCATCACCCAGCATAACTGCGGCAATATTGTCTTCCTCAAGGTTCAGGGCCATAGCGTAAACGCCGCCGTCGAATTCCAGAAGCTCACCAGCCATACATTTTTCCAGCCCATAGAGCCGGGCAATGCCATCACCGATCTGAATGACAGTTCCCACGTCATCCATTTGGATTTTGCTCTGATAATTTTTGATTTGCTCTTTGATTACAGCGCTAATTTCTTCAGGGCGCAACTGCATGGTCTCACCAACTTTCTATTATGCAATGACAGCGGACAACTGTTTTTTCAGACCTTCAATCCGACTGCGAACCGAATCGTCAACCAGATCGTTGTCGATCTTTAGCACAACGCCGCCCAAAATAGAGGCGTCCACCTGATTTTCCAACACTACAGTCTTGCCAGTCAGCTCTTCCAGCCGCAGACGCAGCTTGTTGGCCAACCGCTCATCCAGAGGAACCGCGGTAATGGCTACAACATCCTGGATATTGTTGTGTTTGTTATAGAGTTTGCGAAACTCCGTAACAATGTGGGAAAATGAAGCGATCCGGCCTTTGTCCGCCAGGATATGAACAAAATTGAGGGCATAAGCAGAGAGCTGACCCTCCAAAGTGCTTTTGATGATTTGCTCCCGCTCTGACTGGGTCAGGGTAGGGGCGGCTAGCAATTTCAGGAACTGGGGATTCTGGCTAAAAAGCTCACCAAGCCAGCTGATCTCCTGCCAAAGCTGCTCCAGACAATTTTCTTCTACGCCCACCTCAAACAGCGAGGCCGCGTATCTCTGTGCAACTAAGCTTTCCATGATGCTTCACCTACACCATCTATAAATTCTTCAATCAGCTTCTCATGATCCTTTTGATCAATATCCTTTTCCACCACCTTGGCGGCAATCATGATGGCAATATCAGAAATTTCATCTTTGATTTCATTAAATGCCTTTTTCTTTTCCTGCGCAATTTCCGCCTCCGCTTTGCTGAGCATAGCACTGGCTTTGTTCTGTGCTTCCAGCACAATCTCATCGGAACGCCGCTGGGCTTTCTGGCAGGCGTCTTTTACAATTTGACCCGCCTCTTCTTTAGCCCCAGCCAAGCTCTGGGTGTATTCCTCTTTCATCCGCAGAGCTTCCTCTTTGGCGTTGTTGGCATCGGCATACAGCCCGGTCACTTCCGCTTCCCGGGCATCAATCATTGCTTTTACCGGCTTAAACAGAAATTTTTTCAGTAAAAGGAAGAGAATAAAGGTATTGCACAACTGGATCACAAGGGTCCAGTCAATGGACAAAATCGGCATTGTCTGTGCCGATAGCAAGGGCATAAACATTGCTACTCTCCTTTCACGAACCTCCCATTACAGGGATACGCGGCATTATGCCGCGCGGCAGGTGCAACACCTATTACAGCATGTTGACCAGGGGGTTCATCAAGATGAGAATCAGCGCGATAATCAGAGAGTAAATACCAGTGGACTCAGCCATAGCGGCACCAATAATCAGCGTCTTCTGAATCTCGCCTTGCGCCTCAGGCTGACGGCCAACCGCCTCAACAGCCTTAGCGGCGGCATAACCCTGGCCCAGAGCGGGACCCAGACCAACCAGCATAGCGATACCAGCGGCCAAAGCGGACATACCCAAAACAAAAGCCCTATCAGACATAATAAAGATCCTCCTAAATTTTAAAATACAATTTTGTTATACAACACTTAATCCATGGCATTTGCGATAAATACCATAGACAGCATACTAATAATATAGGCCTGAATAAAACCGGTAAACAGATCGAAATAAACCGACAGAACTGCCGGAATACCAATACCTAAAATAGGAATCTGTAAACCATTGAACACAAGAGCTGTCAATCCGGCAAAGGCGCCACCCATCAAAGTGGAGATAATTACGCCGGAAAAGATGTTGCCGTAGTGACGGAAAGACATGGAAACAGGTGTGGAAAACTCACCCATTAAATTCATTGGGAACATAATGGGAACTGGTTCAAAAAAGCTTTTTACCCTTGCTTTCAAACCATGCCGCTGTACACTGAAAAATTGGATACATAAGAACATAATCAGCGCCCAACAAGCTGTTGTGTTGAGATCCGCTGTCGGGGGACGCAGACCAAACAACCCACACAGGTTGCTGCACAAAGAAAAGAGAAAAAGAGTGCCAATATAGGGCGCAAAAAAGATCTTATCCTTGCCCATGGTATCCTCAACCAGCTGATACAGCATAGAAACTCCCTTTTCCACCAAAACCTGAACACCTTTGGGAATTTTTTGCAGATTGCGGGTTAGAAAAATACTGGCAATGACCAGAAAGGCCATGACAATCCAGGAATTTACTACCGTTTCGGTAATGGGGATCCCACCCAATACAGGCAGGGTAAATATTATTTCGGGGCCAGATATTTCCATTTTACTTCTCGCCTCCTTTCCACAAAAAACATAGGGCAATCAGTGTGATTTTTGGAAAAAACAGCGCCACAATCACACCGATCAGGTTTATAAAATCGGCATAATAGCCGAAGATTATAACAACAGTGGTAAAAGCCAATCGAAACAGATAGCCAAACACCGCGGAGGAGCGGGCCCGCCCCGGAGTCTTATCCAGTAAGTTTTCGGCACCCTGGCAAATCAAAACAAAATTGAGTCCAGCTGTCAGATCTCCCAACAGTGTACCAAGTACCATGGGCAGAGAAAGCTGTCCCAGCACCAGGCAGCCCACGAAAAAAATAGCTGTCAGCACAGCTATTCCCGCAAAAATTCTGGGATACTCCACATAGGAATGATTCATATCAGGATCACCTCTGCTGCTGGGTATCCTGACTTTCTCGGAGAATAGGCAAAAGCAATTTGGCTGCGGATGTGATTCCGCTTAAAGTACCAAACAATATTGCCACCAGCATAACCCAGTTGCCCAAACCAAATCGGTCCCGTAAATACCCGGCGCCCCAGGCGCAAAGCAAGATGGGACAGATTAAAGAAAGCCCCAGCTCAGTCAGCAATGAAAAATATCGAAATGCCTTATATTTTGGCTGTTTTTCTGGCATTTTTTTACCTTCCTTAACATCATGTTTACTATTATACTATAGCAACATATGGGTTGCAATGAAAATTTTAACTTTAACAACGGTTTATAATTGTTTACAATTTAAAAATTGAATACAATTATAAAATTGTACAAAATAATTTAGCCTACTACTACCATACTGTTCTACGGTTGTCCATGCTATATATTCCATATAATTTGACAGTATTTTAACAATCCTTTGTTTCCAGACTGTTAACAACCTCTTAAATTAATTTGACCGTACAATTTTATGCCGTTTTGCCCAAGGAACAACTCTTACATTATTTTGCAGTATTTCCAAACTTTTATACTGGCATGAATAAAAGCAAAATCACAATTGCTAGAGGCCTTTGCTGATGCTATACTCTAGCTAAAGCCATTTGCACCCAATTTTATAGGAAAGGATGACTCACCATGTTGTTTACCCCCATCGACCCAAATCACTGGGAGCGGGCGGAACACTACAATCACTTTTTAAACCATGTGCCGTGTACCTATAGTATGGTGGCTAAAATAGATATCACCAACATCAAAAAGAAGGGGCTCAAGCTGTACCCTGCCATGCTCTATGCGCTGACAACGGTTGTAAACCAAAACCGGGAATTTCGTACAGGATTTAATACAGAGGGACAGCTTGGTGTCTATGACCAGATGATTCCTTGCTATACCATCTTCCACGAGGATACCGAAACCTTTTCCAATCTCTGGACCCCTTACGACCCACAATTTTCTGTTTTTCTAGCCAACTATGAAGAGGATTTAAAGCGTTACGGAACCATTCATCAGATGAACGCGAAACCCAACCTGCCGGAAAACAATTTTCCTGTTTCCATGGTTCCCTGGGTAGCCTTTGAGGGTTTTAACCTAAACCTAAAAAACAGTTATGAGTACTTGATCCCTATTTTTACTTTGGGGAAATACCAGAAAGAACAAGACCGATACCTGCTGCCTTTGGCCATTCAAGTACACCACAGTGTTTGTGATGGATTTCATGTGGGACGTTTTTTCACACAGCTGCAGCAGCTCATCGACAGCGATTTTGACCAATAAAAATAAAAGCTCCACACATCCTTGGGATTGTGGAGCTTTTAGTTTATGTAATAGCCACTATTTTACCAGGTCAGAAAAACGTACCGCATCCAGCCGGTCCTGTACCAGCACCGAAATCTCGTCAAAGATCTTTTGAAATTTGCAGCTGCACTGGCTATCAGCCTGTCGGGGGCAGACAAAATCTTTTTTGACACAGCGGCTGATCACCACCGGTCCCGAAACCGCCTCGATTACATCATTCATACTGATCTCCTCCAAAGGCCGGGCCACTTCATATCCGCCCAGGGTTCCCTTGTAGGATTTCACAATGCCGCTGGCCACCAGCTTGCGCAGGATTTTTAAAGAAAAACGCAGGGTAACCTGGGTTTCCTCCGATATGGATTTGGCATCCATTCTACCGGCGTTTTGGGCCAGACAATAGACAATCCGAATGGCGTAATCCGCCTCTAAGGTAATTTGCATGGGGAAATCTCCTTTGGAATACAGACAAATTTTCTATTGTATACAATACAAGTATACAATAGTATCACTCCTCTGTCAATCCGCCCAATTAGTCCAGAAAATCCTTTAGCTTTTTGGAGCGGCTGGGATGGCGGAGTTTACGCAGAGCTTTGGCTTCGATCTGACGAATCCGCTCACGGGTAACATTAAACTCTTTGCCCACCTCTTCCAGAGTACGGCTTCTGCCGTCCTCCAAACCGAAACGCAGCCGCAATACCTTTTCCTCTCGTGGGGTTAAGGTTTGCAGAACCTCACTCAGCTGCTCTTTAAGCAAAATATGGGAGGCGGCGTCAGCGGGAGCGGGAGCGTCATCATCGGGGATAAAGTCACCCAGATGGCTGTCCTCCTCCTCACCGATGGGGGTTTCCAGTGAAACTGGCTCCTGGGCTACCCGCATAATCTCCCGCACCTTATCCACTGGCATATCCAGCTCGGCTGCCACTTCCTCGGCGGTAGGTTCATGGCCATTTTTATGAAGCAGCTGAGAGCTGACTTTTTTCACCTTGTTGATGGTCTCAACCATATGGACGGGAATCCGAATGGTACGGGCCTGATCAGCAATAGCCCGGGTGATGGCCTGACGAATCCACCAGGTGGCGTAGGTGGAAAACTTAAAACCTTTGGTGTGGTCAAATTTTTCCACAGCTTTAATCAGACCCAGATTACCCTCCTGAATCAGATCCAAAAACTGCATGCCCCGGCCCACATAACGCTTGGCAATGCTGACTACCAGACGCAGGTTGGCCTCGGACAGGCGCTTTCTGGCATAAGGGTCCCCCTGAGCCATACGGGTGGCCAGATCAATTTCCTCCTCAGCGGTCAGCAGAGGTACCCGGCCGATCTCTTTCAGATACACCTTGACCGGATCATCAATGCTGATACCCTCAGCGGAAAGAGAGGACTCCAGATCCTCATTCTCATTGAGGGTGGGTACAAAGTCCAGATCTGCCGCCGGAGAGTAATCCTCCACAATTTCGATGTTGTAGGCCTCCACGGTGTCATAGAGTTTATCCACCTGCTCCACATCAAAATCCAGCTCTTCCAAAGCGTCGTTGATCTCTTTGGTGGTAAGACGTCCCTTTGCTTTTCCAGATTCCAGCAGTTCTTTAATCGCTGTCTTTTTATCAGTTGCCAAATGATTCTCCCCCTATTTTTTGTTCGCGGTAATCTGTTTGATATATTCCTCTAAATCCTTGTCATCCATACTGGCGATGGTTTCGCCTTCTTTCTGCAAGGCATGTTTTTTTATCGTGTTAATATAGTCCTGTGCCTCCTGTTTATTTAAGGCAATTCCCTCGCTGGATGCCATTTGCCAGGAGAGACGGGACATGGAGTCCTCTTCCAGCTGAGAGGCCATGGACATCATATCTACCGGCAGGTTCCGAGCCAATCGGTCACACAGCAAGGTGAAAATTTTCCGGTTGCTGTCGGTTACAAATTCGTCCGGACCCAGCTGGCCGGCCACAAACTCATAACAGTCCGGGTGCCGCATGAGAAAAACAATCAGTTTGTCTTCCGCCAAAGCATAACGAAGATTGCGGGCTCGCTGTACGTCCTGGCGGTTCACCGGAATCTCCTGGGAAAAGACCTGGAGGTTTTGGGCCTCCTTTTTCTGCTGCCGGCGCTGGCGCTGCTTCTGTATAGCGGTCACCTGCTGGGTAATGGCCTCCCGGGAAACAGAAAGCTCCGCCGCCCACCGGCCGATATATACATCCCGTTCCACCGGACTGGAAATTCCCGCCATCAGCTGACAAAATTCCCGTAAAAAATTCACCTTGCCGTCCTCGGTGGTTCGATCATATTTTGCGCCCAGTTTGGCGATTTCATACTCGGTGGCGTTGGCGCTGCCCTCCATCAGCATACGAAACCGCTGGGGGCCAAACTTTTTGATAAACTCATCCGGGTCCTTGGCCTGGGTGACGGTGAGCACCCGCACCTTTACCCCAGTGGGTTCAAACAGGCCAATTGCCCGGCGAGTAGCCGCCTGGCCGGGGCCATCTGAATCGTAAGCCAAAATGACCTGGTTGGTGTACTGGGAGATCAGCCGGGCCTGTTCCGGCGTCAGGGCGGTGCCCAGGGTGGCCACCGCGTTGTCAAACCCCGCCTGGTGTACCGAGACCACATCCATATATCCCTCACAGAGGATCAAACTGTTCTCCTTGGAGGACTTGGCAAAGTTCATGGCGAAAAGATTCCGGCTCTTTTTAAAGACCGGCGTATCCCCTGAGTTGAGGTACTTGGGGCCTCCCTCTCCCAAAATCCGTCCCCCAAAGGCGATTACGTTGCCCCGCAGGTCGATAATGGGAAAGATCACCCTCCCCCGAAAAGCGTCATAGTAGGAATCCCGATTTTTGTTGTGATTGACCAGGGCGCCTTTGGCCATCTCCTCATAGGAATACCCTTTTCCTTTTAAATGGTTGCGCAGGCTGTCCCAACTGTCGGGGGCATATCCCAATCCAAACCGTGTAATGGTCCGCCGGGTCAATCCCCGGGAGAGAAGATAATCCAGCCCAGGCTTTCCCTGGGGCGAGATCAGCACCTGATGGAAAAAGCGGGCGGCTTCCTTGTTCATAGATAGAATCCGGTTTTTCATCTGGGCGGCCCGATCGTCCTGTACCTCCTCCGGCAGGGGCATTCCCACCCGCTGGGCCAGCAGACGCACCGCCTCCAGGTACTCCAGATTCTCAATTTTGCGGATAAAGGTTACCACATCTCCTCCGGCTCCACACCCGAAGCAGTAGAAGGACTGGCTTTCCGGGTAAACTACAAAGGAGGGGGTCTTTTCCGAGTGAAAGGGACAGAGCCCCTTCAGGTTGCGCCCCGCCCGTTTGAGCACCACATAGGAAGAGATAATCTGCTCAATGTCGCAGCGGTATTTTAGCTCGGTTAAAAAGCTGTCCGGCAACATGGCGTTCCCTCCTTTTTGCCTTTGGACGGTCAGACACCCCAGGAGCGGGGAATAAACAGATCCTCATACACCGCCACCGCGTAGCGGTCACTCATGCCGGAGATGTAGTCGCAGGAGGCCTGCTGGGCCCCGCTGGTCTCCAAAATGGACTGATAGTCCTGGGGCAGGCGGTCGGGATGATCCACAAAATAGGTATACAAAAACTTCACCAGGTCCTTGGCCTTGCCCTCCTCTCCCTTGGCCACCGGATTCCGGTAGACCGCGGCGAAGAGGAACTCCCGCAGGTTGGCATAGGTCTTTTGCATGGTCTCATCCATACGGATGTCATCGGTGCTGTTTTCTATAATATTCATAATGAAAGCGGTTATGCGGTCGCTTTTGGTGCGGCCCAAAACGTATTTGATGTCCCATGGGATGTCCTCCTCCGACAGCACCCCCGCCCGGATGGCATCCTCAATATCATGGTTCATATAGGCGATCTTGTCGGCGTACCGGACGATGCGGCCCTCCAGGGTGGCCGCCTCGGTTCCCCCCGAGTGACAGGCGATGCCGTTGCGCACCTCACAGGTCAGGTTGAGGCCCCGGCCGTCATTTTCCAACAGCTCCACCACCCGCACGCTCTGCCGGCTGTGGGAAAACCCCAGTGGGCATACCTCATCCAGGGCAAATTCCCCGGCATGGCCAAAGGGGGTATGCCCCAGGTCGTGGCCCAAAGCGGCCGCCTCCACCAAATCCTCGTTGAGGCCCAACGCCCTGGCAATGGTGCGGCCAATCTGGCTGACCTCCAGGGTATGGGTAAGGCGGGTACGGTAATGATCTCCCTCAGGGGAGAGGAAAACCTGTGTCTTGTGTTTCAGGCGGCGAAAGGACTTGCAGTGGATAATCCGGTCCCGGTCCCGCTGAAAAGCGGTACGGATGGGACAGGGCTCGTCCGGCCTCTCCCGTCCCCGGGTCTCACTGGACAGGGTCGCCAGAGGAGAAAACCGCTGTTTTTCCTGTTCTTCCAGTTTTTCGCGTATGGTCACCTGGGTTCCTCCAATCTGTCAGGCATGGAAACTTTCCGTTGTCTCACACAGGTTTTACTGTATTATACGCCGCGAAAAGGCAAATTCCTCTTTTCCATGCAACATTTTTTCTGTAAAACGCAACTTTGTGCAATTTCGACCGGTTTTAAAAGCTTTAGACATTTTTTTCAGGGATATTGGCATAGAGCTTGTCCAGCAGCTGGGGAGACACACTGGCGCTGGTCAATTCCCGCAGCTCACTGGAAAAGGCGTCCAGATACCGGTCTTTAATCAGCAGCTGCAAGCGCACCGCCGCCCCAAACTGGGAGTCCTCGGTAAGGATGTGGTATTTGGGAAGAATGTAACTGATCTTTCCATAGAGGTCATAGCTGAAATCCAGCTGAAACCGGGTGGCTGGGCTCATGGTCTTTTTGGCCGCCGCATCCACCGCCAGCTTGGCCCCATGGGAGTAGGCCCGGACCAGTCCCCCAGCCCCCAGCAGAATCCCCCCAAAGTAACGGGTCACCACCACTACCACGTCCACAAGGCCCTCTTTTTGCAGCACATCCAGCACCGGCATCCCGGCGGTGCCCTGGGGCTCCCCGTCGTCCGAGTACCGGCGCAGCTGCCCATCCCGCAGAATATAGGCATAGACATTGTGGGTGGCGTCCCAGTACTCCTCCCGCTTTTGGGCTATAAAAGCTATGGCCTCCTCCTCGGTGGTCACCGGCAGAATCGACCCAATAAACCGGGAACGGCGCTCTACAAACTCATCCTGGGCATAGTGTTCAATGGTGGTGTATTCCATGGGCAGTTCCCTCCATTTTTTCTCTACAGCAAAACGAAGGCGGTGCAAAATTGATCGCACCGCCCATGTCTTTTGCTATTTTGACAAGTATTGGATTTTCCTTACTTATCCATACCAAAGCGCTTCTTAAATCTGTCTACACGACCACCGGTATCAACCAGTTTCTGTCTGCCAGTAAAGAAGGGGTGGCATTTGGAGCAAACCTCCACGCGGATGTCTTTCTTAGTGGAACGTGTCTCTATAACCTCACCACAAGCACAGGTAATGGTGGTTGCTTCATATTTTGGATGGATTCCCTGTTTCACGTAAAGTCACCTCTTTCATATCCCGAGTAAATAACATTAATATGTTATCACAAGCCTATTTAAAATGCAAGGGTTTTTTCAGATTTTCTCCGGGGAGCAAGAAATTCCTCTCAGATTCCCAACATTTTGACAACAGCAGTAGAAATTTCCTGCCGCAGACACTGACACCTCTTCCGGTTCTCCCCCTTGAGAGAGTAGTAAGCTTTCAGTTTGGGTTCAGTACCCGAGGGACGGATCACCACAGTGGCACCGTTTTCCAGAGTGTAGGCCAGCACATTGGAACGGGGCAGCGAAATAGGCTGCTCTCCCTGAGGGCCGGTGCGCACCGAGCGGCCATAGTCGGCCACCTGTACTACCTGGTATCCCGCCAGTTCCTTGGGGGGATTTTCCCGGGCCTGCTCCATCATCTCTTTCATGCGGGCCATTCCCTGGGCTCCCTCAAAGGCAAAGTTGTCAATGCTGTTGTAGTAGTAGCCATATTTGGCATAGAGCTCTTCCAGCACATCCACCAGGGTTTTGTTTTCCAGCCGGTAATAGGCGGCCATCTCGGCGATCATCGAGGCACCATTGACCCCGTCCTTGTCCCGCACATAGGTGCCGGTCAGGTAGCCGTAGCTCTCCTCAAAGCCCAGCAGATACCGGTTCTCCTCACCCTTTGCCTCCAGCTGGCCAATCTGCTCTCCAATGTACTTAAACCCGGTGAGCACATCCACCACTTCTACCCCATACTCTTTGGCCACCGGCTCAATCATGGTGGTGGAGACGATGCTTTTCACCACAATGGGGCTTGGAGGCATGGTACCCGCCTGCCGGCGGCTGCGGGCAATGTAGTCCAGAAGCAGTACCCCCACCTCATTGCCGGTCAACAGTTGATACTCCCCCTGGTGACGCACCGCGCAGCCCACCCGGTCGCAGTCCGGGTCGGTGGCAATGAGAATGTCCGCTTCCTTCTGACGGGCCAGCTGGATTCCCAGCTCCATGGCTTCCCGGATCTCCGGGTTGGGATAGGGACAGGTGGGGAAATTGCCGTCAGGCTCTTCCTGCTGAGGCACCACCCACACCTGCTGCAGCCCCATCAGGCCGAGCACTGTCCGCACACACCGGTTGCCAGCTCCGTTAAGGGGGGTGTAAACAACCTTGAGGCCAGAACGAGGCCCAACCCCACGGTTCACCTGCTGGGCCAGCACCTGGGTCAGGTACTGGTCAATGAGACTGTTGGGAATATAGCTGATCCGGCCGCTGGCCAACGCCTGGTCAAAAGGCAGATACCGGATGTCCTCAAAGATGTCCAGACGGGTTACTTCCTCATACACCTCATCGGCAATCTGAGAGACCATCTGGCAGCCATCCGCCCCGTAGGCCTTGTAGCCGTTGTACTGGGCGGGATTGTGGCTGGCGGTCACCATAATGCCCGCCTGACAGCCCAGCTGGCGCACCGCATAGGAGAGGGCCGGGGTGGGCATCAGCTCCCGGTATAGATGGGCCTGCACATGGTTGGCAGCCAGCACACAGGCGGCCTCCCGGGCGAAGAGCTGGGACTTGTTGCGGCTGTCGTAGGAAATGGCAACCGCCGGGTTTTCATAGTGGGCCAGCAGATAGTTGGCCATACCCTGGGTCACCTTGCGGACAGTATAAATGTTCATCCGGTTGGTGCCAGCCCCTAAAATGCCCCGCATACCGCCGGTGCCGAACTCCAACTCCCGGTAAAAACGCTCATAAATTTCCCTTTCGTTCCCCTGAATCTGTCTCAGCTCCTCGGACAGATCCGGGTCTTCCATCTCCTGGCTCAGCCAGCGCTCATACATCTCCATATGGCTCCACCCTTTCTTTGGCAGTCTCCTGCCCGTCTGCCTTTATGATAAACGCTTTGCTTCCCCCTTGTCAATCCAGCCTGACTGAAAAGATATCTTTCTTCCCTTTTTCGACAAAATTGGATATAATAGAAAAGGAAAAAGCGGCAAAATTTCCTTTGGCCTGGGGGTGTCAATTTGGTAAGCGCGGTCAACAGCTTTGGACTTATGGGAGTGGACTCCTATCTGGTGCGGGTGGAGGTAGACCTCTCCCGCTCTTTGCCCTCCTTCGACATTGTGGGACTCCCCGACGCCACCGTCCGGGAATCCAGGGATCGGGTGCGTTCCGCCATGAAAAACTGCCAGCTGACCTTTCCCGCCGGTAAGGTGGTGGTCAATTTGGCCCCCGCCGACACCCGAAAGGCCGGCGCCATCTACGATCTGCCCATACTGCTGGGAATCCTCAAAAGCCAGGGGCAGCTGGACGCCTCTCTGGAGGGAATGGCCTTTGTGGGAGAGCTCTCCCTCACTGGGGAGATCCGCCCGGTGCGGGGCGTCCTCCCCATGGCTCTCAGCGCCCGAGCCTTGGGTATCCACACCCTGTTCATTCCCGCCCAAAACGCCCCCGAGGGCAAGGTGGCAGAGGGAATTTCGGTCTATGGAGCGGACACCCTGGAAAATCTGCTGGCCCACCTGCGGGGGGAACATCCCCTGCCCCTGGCCAGTGAGATTCCCCACACCCCGGAGGAGGTTCCACCCACCGCCGACCTATGTGAGGTCAAGGGCCAGTTTGAGGCCAAACGGGCCCTGGAAATCTCCGCCGCCGGGGGACACAACCTGCTGCTCATCGGCAGCCCCGGCTCCGGCAAAAGTATGCTGGCCAAGCGGCTGCCCTCCATACTGCCCCAACTCACCTATGAGGAGGCGGTGGAGACCACCAAAATCCAGTCCATTGCCGGCTGCCTGCCCAAAGGGGTTTCCCTGGTGCAGACCCGGCCTTTCCGTTCCCCCCATCACACCGTCACCCCGGTGGGCCTGGCAGGGGGCGCCAATCTGCGGCCGGGGGAGATCTCCCTGGCCCACAACGGCGTTCTCTTTCTGGACGAGCTGCCTGAGTTTTCCCGGGGTGCCCTGGAGGTGCTGCGCCAGCCTTTGGAGGATGGAACCGTCACCATATCCCGGGCCACGGGACAGGTGCGCTACCCCAGCAGTTTCACCCTGGTGGCGGCCATGAATCCCTGCCCCTGCGGCTACTACGGGCACCCCACCCGGCCCTGTACCTGCAGTCCCGGAGCAGTATCCCGCTATCTGAGTCGGATCAGCGGGCCCCTGCTGGACCGGCTGGATCTCCATGTGGAGGTGGCGCCGGTGAACTATGCCGACCTGTCCTCCTCCCTGCCCCAGGAGAGATCCGCCCAGGTGCGTGCCCGGGTCACCGCCGCCCGGCAGATCCAGTCCCAGCGTTACCAGGGCACCGGTATTACCTGCAACGCCAAAATTACCGCCGCCATGCTTCCCAAGGTTTGCCCCCTGTCAGACCAGGCCAACCATCTGCTGAAAAGCGCCTTTGAGCGGCTCAGCCTGTCCGCCCGGGCCTATGACCGGATTCTGAAAACCGCCCGGACCATTGCCGATCTGGATGGATGTGAAGTGATTGAGGCCGGCCACATATCCGAAGCCATCCAGTACCGCAGTTTGGACCGCAAATATTGGCATTGACTTTTTCCCTGCTCCGTCTCTTTGGACGGGGCATTTTTTTACCACTTGACAGAAAGACCTTTTGCAGACTTTAAGTATGTGCTACAATGGTATGGCAAAGAATAGGAGGCGCAATCCTTATGGCAGAAATGAAGTATGTATTCGGACCGGTTCCCTCCCGCCGTTTGGGCAACTCTCTGGGGATCAGTCCCATTCCCAAAAAAGCCTGTAACTACTCCTGTATCTACTGTCAGCTGGGCCGTACCGACAAGATGACCAACCAGCGGCAGGAATACTTTAAGCTGGAGGACATTCTGGCAGAATTTGAGCTTTGTTTAAAAGATCAGGACAAGTTTGATATTGTCACTGTGGTGGGAGAGGGGGAACCCACCCTCTACTCCCGGCTGGGAGAGCTGATCGCAGCTCTCAAGGCCCGCACCACCAAGCCAGTGGCCGTTATCACCAACTCGGCCCTCATGTATGATCCTCAGGTGCGCAGCGACCTGATGAAAGCGGATATTGTGCTGCCCTCCCTGGACAGCTATGACGCTGAAACTTTCCGCAAGGTGGACCGGCCCTATGGCAGCCTGGATTTTGAGGCCATCTATCAGGGACTGGTACAGTTCTCTCAGGAGTACACCGGACAGCTGTGGATGGAAATTATGCTGGTTCGGGACATCAACGACAGCGACTTTGCCCTAGAACAGTTTAAAAAGCTGCTGTCTGCCATCCGGTATGACCGGGTCTATATCAACACCCCAGTTCGCCCACCGGCAGAGAGCTTTGTACAGGTCTGCACCCCCGAGACCATCGAAAAGGCAGTGGCCCTGCTGGGAGGCATCTCTATCGACATGCTCTCCTCCGGCAGCTTTTTCAGCGAGATTCCCGATGACTATGAGGCTATCCTCAGCATCATCGGACGGCACCCCATGAATCAGTTTGAGGTCACCAGCTTTCTTAGCTCCCGGGGCAATTGTGATACCCAGTCTATTTTTGCCCGCCTGGCAGCCGATCCTAAAGTAGAGCGGGTGGAGTATAAAGGCTTTTACACCTACCGGCTCAGATAGCAGGGAGGCAGTACTTATGCAGGATGTCATCAAAAAAGTGGCAGCTATCCACGACCTTTCAGGATATGGCCGCTCCTCTCTCACAGCGATTATCCCCACCCTTTCCACTATGGGGGTACAGGTTTGTCCAGTTCCCACCGCCATTCTCTCCAACCACACTGGTGGGTTTGAGTGTTACAGCTATGTGGACCTGACCGACAAAATGGAGGAGTATATCTCTATGTGGAAACAGCTGGGGCTGACCTTTGACTGTATCTACTCAGGCTTTTTGGGTTCCCCCCAGCAGATCGCCATTGTTTCGGACTTCATCGACTACTTTGGCAACAACCAGAACCTGGTGGTAGTGGACCCAGTGATGGGGGACAACGGCTCCCTGTACTCCTCTTTTACCCAGGAGATCATCCCTCAAATGCGCAGGCTGGTGACCAAAGCCGACATGATCACCCCCAACTTTACCGAGGCGGCTTTCCTCATGGGGCTGGACGCATGTCCTGACAAGATCAGTGACAGCCAGATCAAGGAATGGCTGCGAGCTCTTTCCGACCTGGGGCCGGGCATTGTGGCCATCACCAGCGTGCCAGACAATGACAACCCCAAAAATACAAATGTAGTGGCATACGACCGGGAAAATGAAACCTTCTGGAAGGTAGGGTGCCGGTATATCCCCGCCGCCTACCCTGGAACCGGGGACACCTTCACCAGCGTAGTCATTGGCAGCCTGCTGCAAGGAGACAGCCTGCCCGCCGCATTGGACCGAGGGGTACAGTTTATCTCTCAATGTATCAAGGCCAGCTATGGCTTCAACTACCCCAAACGCAATGGGGTGCTGTTGGAGCGGGAGCTGGGACTGCTCAACATGCCGGTGCTTATCAGCGGCTATGAAATGCTCTAAATCCACACAAAACAAAAAAGGTCCTGAGAGAAACTCTCTCAGGACCTTTTCTTTTGAATTAATACAGTTTGGCGCCGGCGGGGATGTGGTCATCTACCATCAGCAGATGGAGTTTTTCCGCGCCTTCCTCATGGTGCACCGCGGAAATCAGCATGCCACAAGAATCAATGCCCATCATCGCCCGGGGAGGCAGGTTGGTGATGGCGATACAGGTTTTGCCGATCAGTTCCTCCGGCTCATAGTACTCATGGATACCGCTTAAAATAATCCGGTCGGTTCCAGTACCGTCATCCAGGGTGAATTTCAGCAGCTTTTTGCTCTTTTTCACCGCTTCACAGTCTTTGACCTTGACTGCCCGGAAGTCGGATTTGCTGAAGGTTTCAAAATCTACCGAATCCTGGAACAGCGGCTCGATTTCCACATGGGAAAAATCAATGGGCTGAGCAGGCTCTTTCGACTGAACAGCAGGGGCAGCGACAGCTTTGGCATCTCTTCTGGCCCCACCCATATCCAAAGGTTTCATGGTGGGGAACAGCAAAACATCACGAATGGAAACACTGTTGGTCAACAGCATAACCATACGGTCGATACCGATACCCATACCGCCCGTTGGAGGCATACCATGCTCCAAAGCGGTCAAAAAGTCCTCATCCAGATCGGAGGCCTCATCGTCACCCTGGGCTTTCAGCTCCATCTGATGCTCAAACCGGGCCCGCTGATCGATGGGATCGTTGAGCTCCGAAAACGCGTTGGCATGTTCCCGTCCCACAATAAACAGCTCAAACCGCTCGGTGTACTCGGGATTCTCTGGCATTCTCTTGGAAAGGGGAGAAATGTCTACAGGATGGTTCATAACAAAGGTGGGTTGAATGAGTTTTTCCTCACAGTATTCCTCAAAGAACAGGTTGAGGATATCACCTTTCAGATGGCGCTGCTCATAGGCGATGTGGTGGGCGTCGGCCACTGCCCGAGCCTCTTCCAGGGTGTGGATCGCGTCAAAATCCACTCCGGAGTAGCGGCGAACCGCCTCCACCATGGTGATCCGCTCAAAGGGCTTGTCCAGATCCAGCTCAATGCCGTTATACACAATCTTGCCGGTACCCAATACCCGGTTGGCACACTCCCGGAACAGCTCCTCAGCCAGATCCATCATGCCGTTGTAGTCAGTGAAGGCTTCATAAAGTTCCAACAGGGTAAATTCCGGGTTGTGACGGGTATCCATACCCTCATTGCGGAATACCCGGCCAATTTCATAAACCTTGTCAAAGCCGCCAACAATCAACCGTTTCAGATGCAGCTCCAAAGCGATACGCAGATACAGATCGATGTCCAGAGCGTTGTGATGGGTCACAAAGGGACGAGCAGCGGCGCCGCCAGCCAAAGTGTGAAGAACAGGGGTCTCCACCTCCAGATAGCCATGGGACTCCAACACCCGGCGCACTTCGCTGATAATACGGGAGCGCTTAATAAAGGCATCCTTTACCTCTGGGTTGACAATTAAATCCAGATAGCGCTGACGGTAACGGGTATCAGTATCCTTAAGTCCATGCCATTTCTCAGGTAGGGGACGCAGCGCCTTGGAGAGCAGCTTGAGCCCAGTGGCTTTAATAGAAATCTCTCCCCGATGGGTGCGGAAGACCTCACCCTCTACGCCGATAATATCGCCTAGATCCCATTTTTTAAAGGCGTCATAACACTCCTGGCCCACCTGGTCAATTTTAATGTAAATCTGTACCCGGCCGGAACTGTCCCGCAGGTCCAGGAAAGAAGCCTTTCCCATATGTCTCCAGCCCATAATGCGGCCGGCCAAAGAAACCTGCTGGCCCTCGTATTTCTCAAACTGGTCTACCACGTCCGCGGCATAAGCAGTTCTGTGGTATACAGTAATTTGGAACGGGTCCTGTCCCGCCGCCTGCAAAGCGGCCAGCTTATCCCGTCTCACCTGCATCTGATCTGAAAGTTCCTGTTTGGTAAGCTCCTGTTCCGCCATCTGCTGATTGTTGGTTTCCTGACTCATTTTGCACTTCCTCTCGTGTCGTTGTTTCGGTGTAATCTTCTCCTAACCATTTTCCCCTATCACATTCAGGGTTCCATAAAAAATGCGGGCTTTGCTGCCCGCATTTTTTCATACGGCCTGTGCCGCTTTCGCTATATACTGATTTCCAGTACCTTGAACTGAATGACACCTGCCGGTACCTTGACGTCCACAATATCCCCTACCTGGTGGCCAATGAGGGCCTTGCCCACTGGGGACTCATCGGTAATGGTATCCATTGACTGATTGGATTCCACCGAGCTGACAATGCGGTATACCAGCTCCTCATTAAATTCCAGATCCAGAATCTTTACCTTGGTTCCCACCGAAACCGCATGGGTAGACAGCTGATCCACATCCAGAATCTTGGCGTTTTTCAGCTGCTCTTCCAGCTTCTGAATTCTGGACTCTACCACTGCCTGTTCGTTTTTGGCCTCATCATATTCACTGTTTTCCGAAAGGTCACCAAAACCTCTCGCAATACGAATTTTTTCAGAAATATCCCGGCGTTTCACCGATTTAAGCTCCTCCAGCTCCTGTTTGAGCTGATCAAAGCCCTCTTGGGTCATGAGAATCTCATTTGCCATTTTAAAATCCACCCTTTCCGTATGGTGTAAACCATGACAATAGTAGTATTATAGTAAAAGCCCTGTCCCCTGTCAAGTCATACTTTATGAACAATCGTTGTCTTGCTTATTTTCCTTTCCACATAGGCGGCAATATCCGTTAAAGTAACCAAATTCCCATTACAGTTCCCTGTACGGGGAAGCACCTGTGCCATCTTTTCCCTGCCTGTATATTCCAAAAAGCCTCCCCAGAAGTCCACAGGGTCAATATCTGTGGGAATTTTTGTTTTAATCTGAGCCTCCATGGAGGGTACAAACCCCTCTACCACAGGATGCCGAACTTGCAACCTCTGCTCTCCCACCGCCAATATGGGACCAGAAAATACCACTGGGCTATCCCAGACAAAGGTTTGCAAGGACAACACCAATATGCACTCTGTAAAATCCTGGGGCCTGTCACAGAGGATTACTGGTGCCCCATAAAGTTCCATGATCTCCTGGGAAAAATCCAGATAAACATCTGGGTTTTGGGTATAAACCTTAAGAGCGGCACAGTGTTTTACCAGCCGGCGGGCTACAGATGTGTACACCCCTTGGGTATCCACCAGTCCCACCATCTTTTGATAGGGCTGCAGCTTACAGTGGTCCACAACCCAGACGGCAGATTCCTCCAGCATATGCATCCGAAAGCCGCTGGAATCATAAGGTACAACTCCGCTGTCTTTGGGCAGAACAACGCCTAAAGGCAAAATTAGCCTTTTTCGATTTTCTCCAGCTAAAGTGGCAATTTTTCTCCAGTTGGGAGCACCGGAAACCGAAGAAACAGCAGTAATTTTTTGGTATGGAATATCCATCAGATACTCAGTAGTACTGTTGACAGCTGGCGGACACAACCTGTCCAACAGCCGGCCCCATCTGCCAGAGCGTTTGGTTGGTATGATCTGTAAAACCGCGAACAAGTGACGCACCCCTTATGCTGCTCGTTTTACAGTATACTTATGCTCGTCCCACTTAAAATATTTCAGTATTTCAGTAGAAAAAATTCAAATCCCCTCAGCCGCCTTTGCGATAAAAGCAGCTGGGGGGATTTTGTGTTTGTTAGAACTATAAAGATACAGTATTACTCTGCCGATTGAGACGAATCATCTTGGGAACTGCTGTCCTCAGAAGAGCTGGAAGAGGTTTCTTGGGATTTCCCTTCACTTTCCTCCGAGGAAGCTTCCTCTTCAGAGCTGGCTTCCTCCTCAGAGGAACTGTCCTGTGAGGAGCTCTCTTCCGGCTGTTCTGTGGTGCTGGCAGGAACCGACTCAAAGCCGCCAGTTTTGATAACCGCGTTGGCCAGTTCCAAAGCTTTTTTCAGCTGGGGGTCGGTGGTTTCATCCAACTCGTAGTAAACTTTTTCCTGGTCGGCCGTCATCTTTACTTCATAGTCCGGCTTGACACCTACCCCATCAAAGTTGGGACTCTTGGGAGGATTGTATTTCGCTACAGTAATATCCAGGGCTGAGCCATCGCTGAGCTTGTACACCGTCTGCATCAAGCCTTTTCCATAGGTGATGGTACCAACGGTACGCCCCTTGTTGTAATCCTTGATGGCCTGCGCAAACAGCTCTGCGGCACTGGCTGTATTTTGATTGGTAATGACCACCATGGGCAGATCCACCTCGTTGGCATCGCTGGTAGCCAAAACTTCGGTGGTACCGTCTTTATAGGTGGCTGAAACAATATCCCCTTCTGGCAACAGCACATCCAAAATGGTGGAAACAGAATCTATGGTGCCACCAGGGTTGTTGCGCACATCAAACACCAGGGCCTTAACTCCATTGTCCAACAACTTGTTGAGCGCTTTAACAAAATGATCAGGGGTGTTGTTGTTAAACTCTTTGATCAGCAGGTACCCCACATCTCCATACTCGGCAGAAGTCACCATAGGCGCCTCCACTTTCCGACGGGTAATTTCAATGGGAATATCCTCAGAATCCCGGCGAACTACAATATTTACCTTGGTTCCTGCCTCACCTTTCAGCGCTGAAATCATCAGATCAATATTGTCATTGTTGACATCAGTGTCCTCTACCTTGACAATAATATCCCCTTTGACCAGGCCAGCTGTATAGGCAGAGGAGTCAGGGTAAACCTCAATAATACGGATATAGCCGCTGGGATCTTTTACCACCGAAACCCCAATATCGGCGGTTTTTCCCTCATAATCCTGAGATTGCCGGGTATATTCTTCCGCAGTCAAATAGATGCCATAGGGATCTCCCAACCCCTTCACATACCCTTTGGCAATGGATTGCATCAGCTGCTCCTCATCAATTTCGCCATAGTAGTATTGACGTGCATACTTGTCTATTTCCTCAATTTTCTCATACATGCGGCTGCGCTCATTGAGGTCGTTGACCTTGCTTTCAAATTTTTGCCACGCCGTTAAAAAAGAGGCTACAAAAGCTAAAATAGCAACAATCGCCATATAGGCAATTGCCGCACCCAGTGATATTTTCCGGTTCATAGCATTCTCCTAATTCATGCTGGCACAGGGAGGAGTTTCCATCCACAGGCCGCAAAAATATTTTAGCCGATTATCCACCGGTGCAGACAACCGTCTAAAACTATGTTTACCATTATAACAGATTACACAGCACAGACGCAAAGGTTCTGTGCTGTGTAATAAAACTTTTTGCAAATTCTTAAAAAATCTGCCATTTTTCATTTGAAATTTCGGTTACCGGCTCAGATAGCCCCATGGGTTTACATATTTACCATCCACACGTACCTCAAAATGGAGATGTGGGCCAGTGGACCAGCCGGTAGTACCTACCAAAGCAATGGTATCGCCCCGGTTTACTTTTTGCCCTACGCTGACCAGAATCTCACTGGTGTGTCCATACAAAGTAGAGATCCCGCCGCCATGGTCAATAATAATGTACTTTCCATATCCCTTACCAGGGGTATATGTAAGCTGGGTGTGAATAACTGTACCAGAAGCCGCCGCAACAATGGGCTTGCCATGAACACTGGCACCAGAAATATCAATACCTGTGTGGTAATCGGTTCCGTTGAATCGCCAGCCAAAGTCCGAAGTGACATTGGGATACCCGGGAACTGGCCACAACATCGCGCCACCAGTGTACTCTCCCTCAGAATCCAGAGAGGCGTAAATCTTATCGATTTCACTCTGCACCTGGGCCATTTCCTTGTCAATTTTGGCTTTGTTGGCTTGGATGTCGGCTTCCAGGGCAGCCAGGTCCTGAATCTGGGATTCCACATCCTGCAGCTGGCCGTTGAGAGTGGTCTGCTTAGCCGCCATATCTGCCTTGGCAGCCTCCACCTGAGCCTTGTCCGCATCCACCTGGGCTTTTGCCTCTTCCACTTCAGCGATTTCCTGATTCAACTCATCAATCAGCTGCTGATCATGTTTGGCAATCCGGGTTGTGATCTCGGCACGAGTTAAAAACTCAGAAAAACTGTCCGCGCCCAACAGCAGCCCCAACATGGTGGTATCGCCAGCCATGTAAGACGCCCGCATACGCTTTTTAAAGATCTCATAGTTGGCGTCTATCGCTTTCTGCTTTTCCGCCATCAGCTCCTCTTGGGTGGCAATGGTTTCATTCAGCAGAGCAATCCGGCTTTCCAACACACTAATCTGCTGTCTTGTCAAGCTGATCTGATTGTCAATTTGCTTTTTAATGGCCAACTGTTTATCTTTTTCAGTTTTGGCTTTGTCAATTTCCGCCTGAATGGCTTGAAGTTGCGCTTCCAGCTCATCATATTTGTTATTGAGTTCCTCCAGCTGGGCATTGGCAGCATCTTCATCTGCCGCCTGGGCTGTCATGGTAAAGTTCTGTCCCACTGTCAGCATGGAGAAACACAACAATATCGCCACTAACTGAATCCATCTTTTTTTCGCTGTGTTCATCGCTTTAAGGTGCTCCTTTTCCTTTTACATCTCACCTGCTGTCAATCATAAGACAAATGTCAGTTTCATTAAACCTTTAAGTATTTGCGGACAAAGAGCATACTGCCCAATGTTCCAATGCCAATGCCTGCCGCCGCAAAACTGCCAAACAAAGGCAACGCTATATCTTTGAAAACTACCATGTGCTCCACAGCCATAGTAAACCATCCAGCCGTATTATCAGTCAGCCAACTGAGGAGGGCCGTATAACCACCCCACAGCAGTCCAAAAGCTACCATAGCTGAAATCAGCCCCAAAAGGAACCCTTCCACAATAAAGGGAAGCCGGATAAAAGTATCGGTCGCTCCTACAAACTTCATGATACTGATTTCTTTGCGCCGGTTAAAGACGGTAATTTTGATGGTGTTGGCAATGATCACCGCAGCCACAATTACCAACAAAAGCACCATGGCACTGCCGCCGGTATTGACTGCCTGTTTCAGACTGGTCACCGTCTGGGCCACCTCAATGGGGGCGCTGACAGAGTCCACTCCGTTCATACTGTCAATCTGGGCAATGGTTTGATCAATCTGAGAAAGGTCCTTGATCTTCACCCGAAAAGAGTTGGGCAAAATGTTGTCGCTATAGAGCCCGTCAAACAACCCACTGGCATTGTCCATTGAGTCGATCCATTCTTCCAGCCCTTGCTCTTTTGAGATAAAAACTACATCGTCAATATTCTCAATGGCTTGTAGCTGCCTGTCAATGTCATCAATCAAATCGCTTTCCGCGCCATCTGCCAGAAAAATAACCACCTCGTTTTGACTCTCCACATACCCAACCAGGCTGTTTACATTTAAGGTAAAGAGGATGGAAGAGCCAACCAAAAGCAAACAGGCAATCAACACGCCGATGGATGCCAGAGACATCAGTCGGTTGGCGTAGATGTTGCGGGCGCCCTCTCGAAGCAAATATCCAAAGCTACTTCCGCGCATGGTGCCCTCCAATCCGGCCATCCGCAACCACTTGGCCATGTTCAATCTGAACGATTCGATGGTCAAACTGGCTGACCAGGTCATGTTCATGGGTTACCATGACGATGGTTGTGCCACATTTATTGATCTCATTGAGCAGGTCTACAATCTCATAGGAGAGCTCCGGGTCAATGTTTCCGGTAGGCTCGTCCGCGATAATCAGAGAGGGATTATTGACCAGTGCCCGGGCCAAAGCAACCCTTTGCTGCTCACCACCTGAAATCTGGTCCGGCATGGAACGGGCTTTGCCCTGCAAGCCAACCAGACTTAAAATATAGGGAACTCGTCTGCGAATATCCTTGTTGGACACATTGGTTACCCGCAGAGCAAAAGCTACATTGTCATACACCGACATATTGGGTATCAGCCTAAAATCTTGGAAAACCACTCCCAACGAACGTCTGAAATAAGGAATTTCCCGCCGTTTAAGGGCGCCCACATTACAGCCATTGACTTCAATTTTACCGGATGTGGGAACATCCTCCCGCAGAATCAGGCGCATCAAGGTGCTTTTTCCGGCTCCAGAAGAGCCGACAATAAACACAAACTCGCCTTTATCAATATGCAGACTGACGTCATTGAGAGCCATTGTGCCATTATCATACTTTTTCGACACATGGGTAAATTTTATCACTTGCGCACCGCCTCTTGGAATCAGACCTGAAGGCCAAGGTCCTTAGTACTTCACAGGATTGGCTGTCAAATATTTTTTCACCATGAGAGCCACCTTGAAAATGATGGCATGGTCAAACTCCCGGAGGTCCAGGCCGGTCAGCTTCTTGATTTTTTCCAGTCGGTAAACCAGTGTGTTTCTATGTACAAACAGTTTACGGGATGTCTCAGACACATTGAGGTTATTTTCAAAGAAGCGCTGGATAGTAAACAAAGTCTCCTGATCCAGACTTTCAATAGAACCTTTTTTAAAGACCTCTTTCAGGAACATTTCACACAGGGTGGTAGGCAGCTGGTAAATAAGCCTTGCGATACCCAGATTATCATAGCTTACGATGGTTTTCTCGGTATCAAATACCTTGCCGACCTCCAAAGCTACCTGTGCTTCCTTAAAGGATTTTGCCAATTCTTTTACTCCCACCACAGTGGTACCGATACCAACAACAACCTTGGTATAAAACTCGCTGCCCAATGTATCCACAATGGAACGAGCCAGCTTTTCCAAATCTTTGGTCTCAATACCTGCTTTGATTTCTTTCACCAGCACAATATCACTTTCGCTGATGTTGAAAACAAAGTCCTTCTGCTTGTTGGGAAACAGATTTTGAATTACATCAAACGCAGAGATGTCATTGGACGAAACGATACGAATCAGCAGCACAACTCGATTCACATCCGCGTTAAAATGCAGTTCTCTGGCTTTAACATAAATATCACCGGGCAGAATATTATCCAAAATAACATTTTTGATAAAGTTGTTGCGGTCATATTTTTCGTCATAGTACTGTTTAATAGCCGCCAGAGAGATGGCCAGGATATTGCAGTATTTGGCAGCCATTTCATCGGTGCCTTCCACAAAAACCGCGTACTCCGGCTTCACCCGAGCCCCAAAAGGCTTGTAGGTATAGCCGTCCCGAATGAATGTCTCTTGATTGTCATTGAGATCCAATACCAGACACTCACTGGTTTCCCCGATTCTTGTCAGGTCACTGCAAGAGATGATGGTGGCTGTTTCGTCAACTACGCCAATAACCCGATCAATGGAGTCACGCATTTGATGTACAATGCCTTGGAACAATCTGTTAGACATAATAGATATCCCCTCTTTGCTGTTAAATAGATGTACCATTTCGTCAGTATAGCCAATCATATTTATTGTACATAATAACTTCATCATTTGCAACACAAAAAACGATTAAATTTGTGGTATCCGTTCTATTTTTTGGTGAAAATATAAGGTTATTTGTGATTATTTTAGTTTATCTATCAATAAATGTAAAAATATGTAAAAATTTTTGCCATTTTCTGTTTGCGACTTAAAATTGTTTTGATGATCACTTTGAACGAGGAAAGAAAAAATATTTTAGATAAAAGCCACAGCAAAAAAGGCTTTCTTAATTCCTGGCTAAAAATGGTTTGTGCAAATTGTTGACTGTCCTTGGTCGGAAAACGGAGGGATGGCTTTTTAAAACCAACCGAAAGAATCCCCCAGCTTACCCTAAATAACTACCTCTTCCGTTTGCCGCAAAAAAGAAAGTTATCCTGCAAAAAA
>CALXEL010000069.1 GCA_944387315.1 uncultured Clostridia bacterium | reverse complement strand
TAGAACTGGACTCCTAAAAAGTGCATCAGGCTCCCAAGGAGGACAAAGATGTGGAATAGCTCATGGAACCCAAATTGGGAGGTGAAATTGGGCTTTTGCAAGCCATAGATGACACCTCCAATGGAGTAGAAGATGCCGCCTGCCAAAAGAAAACCGATCTCGCCATGAGGAATGGCGCTCAGTGAGGGCAAGTCAAAGAGAATGGCCCATCCCATGGCCAGATAAAGAACTGTGGAGAGCCACCGAGGTGCCTGAAACCAGCAGAGTTTCAAAACAATCCCCGCTAAAGCGATAGCCCAAATGACAATCAGGAAAACTGTCCGGTGAGGTGGGGTAAAATAGAGCAGCAGCACAGGGGTGTAGCTGCCGGCGATCAGCAGATAGATCATGGCGTGATCCAATTTACGCAGAGGCATCAGCTGTTCGGGAGTACCCTGGGCGTAGTGATAACAGGAACTGGCGGCGTACAGGCCAATCAGGCTGCATCCAAAGATCAGTACAGCGGCCATCTTGATTCCGGAAAACTCCGGCTGCTGCAATACCCCAATTACCAGTACCAGGGTGCCAACAGCGGAGAGAACCGCTCCAATTCCATGGCTGCAACTGCTCACCGGGTCTCTTGCAGAAGAAAACCAACCCATAAATTAGATCACCTCACAATGAAATATAGTTATTAAAACTACTTTACTATTTAATAGTATGCTTATTTTAAGATTTTGTCAATGGGTTATTGAAAGAATCAAAACGATATTATATACTGTTCATAAGAGATAACAAAAAGCAGGTGAGCAGGATGGAGAATAATGCCCAGTTTCTTCAGGCGGTCAATGAAACCTTAAATCAGGGATATGTGGAGCTGGATGAGCTGCCGGATATTGATTTGTACATGGATCAAATTACCACTTTGTTGGAGGGGAAAATTTCCCAAAACCGGCGAAGCAGCAAAGAAAAATTGTTGACGAAAACCATGATAAACAACTATTCCAAAGAGGGGCTGCTCAAACAGATCAAGGGAAAGAAATACTCCAAGCAGCATATTTTAATGATGTTGCTAATCTACCATCTAAAGCAGACCTTGTCCCTGGCGGATATCAAAACCCTCTTTACCCAGCTGGAACCAGAGATTTCGCTGGATAAAAATCACTACACCGTTGGACCGGTGGAGGAAATTTATGGGGCATTCAGTCAAATGACCCAACAACAGCGCCAACAGATCCCGGCTTTTCTGGAGCGATGCCAGGAGCAGTTCCCTCTGGAAACTGAAACACCGGCTCAGCTTTTGTTGACAGTTTTGTATCTGACCTCTCTGGCGGATACTTTTACCACCATGGCGGAGAAGCTCATTGACCGGTCTGTCTCTTCGCCGCTGCCTTAGCTGATATTTTGGACAATCTGATAGGTTTTAAACAGGCGGAATCTCACCGCCTGTTTTTGTTTTTAAAAACTTAGAAAATGCAAGGGGGGTATAAACGGACAGATAGTTCAATAAAATGGTAGGGAATGGCTGAATAAAAGGGTGATTTTATGTTTTATGTGGTCCGTATCTACCGGCGTTGTCTCTTTGTGGCAATAGCGGTGCTGGCTGGCGTTCTAATTCTCAATCAGGCGTTTTTCCAGACAACTGCCACAGTATCCCAACCGGTAGAATACCCAAACCTGTATGTACAAACCACTACTGAATTTGAACCGGACGTTCCCAAAACAGTTTATCTCACCTATGATGATGGGCCCAGTAAAAATACTGGGGCTCTGCTGGATATTTTAAAGGAGGAGCAGGTCCCGGCTACTTTTTTTGTGGTGGGGAAGGAAGATGACACTTCCCTGGCGTTGTATCAGAGGATGGTTCAGGAAGGTCATACACTGGGGGTTCACACCTATTCCCATTTGTACCGGGAAATCTACCGCTCTGTGGAGGATTACCTGGCGGATTTCAACCGGATCGAGACTCTGCTGTATGACACCACTGGAATCCACCCGCAGATTTTCCGCTTTCCAGGGGGGAGTGTCAATGCCATAGCCCCTTCTAAAGCAGTACTTTCCCAAATCATTGGAGAAATGACCGAGAGAGGATATATTTATTATGATTGGAATGTGGTTTCAGGAGATGATACCGCAACGGTGTACCCGGCAGAAACCCTGGCCCAGAATGTGTTGGAGGGCAGCAAAAATAAAGATACAGTGGTGGTTTTGTTCCATGACGCTCCACTGTGCAAAACGACTCCTGAGGCCACCCGGATGGTCATTCGGGCGTTAAAAGAGCAGGGTTACCGATTTGATCGTCTGACTCCCTCTGTCAAACCCATTCAGTTTGCCAAACCACCCCAGCAGAACAGTACTGGACGCTAGCAGCTTTGCGGCTCCATGTGAAAGGGGCCGAACCCATATGGGTTCGGCCCCTTTTTACCGACTATTTTTCAGGATCTTTTTCCAGACCGCAGTGGGTGTACTCTTTTTTGGAGGTAAAGCCACTGTGTAAATCAGTTTGGGCGGCTTCATACAAGCGGTATCCACCGCTGAGGTTTTTGACCTGGAAGCCATGCTGTGCCAAGATACGTTCTGCCAGATAACCCCGAAGGCCCACTTGGCAGAATAAATATACGGTTTTCTTCCTGTCCAGCTGATCCAGGTTGCTCCGTAAGCTGTCCAGAGGCAAATTGATCGCCTGGCCAATAGTACCTCTGGAAAATTCTCCAGGAGTACGTACATCAATGAGCTGGACATCAGCAGGCAGATGATCCAGATCCTCCAGATAGAAGGGCTCAAAAGTTCCTTCCAGCACATTGGCTGCGGTATAGCCAGCCATATTAACTGGATCTTTGGCTGAGGAGTAAGGAGGGGCATAGGCCAGCTCCAACTCCTGCAAATCATAGACACTCATGCCATGGCGGATGGCAGTGGCCAATACGTCAATCCGCTTGTCAACCCCTTCATAACCAGTGATCTGAGCACCCATTACCCGTCCCTCTGGGGTATAAAGCAACTTGAGCAGCATAGAATGGCTGCCAGGATAATAGCCTGCGTGGGATCCGCTGAAAGTAAGGGTTTTATAGTAAGGGGTTCCTGCTTTTTTCAGGCTGGCTTCACTTTCACCGGTTACGGCGACAGTCATATCAAACACTTTTGCGATGGAGGTACCCTGTACACCGCTGTAACGCACTGGCTTGCCGCATACAATGTCAGCCACCAGACGTGCCTGACGGTTGGCGGGGGACGCAAGGGGCAGGATGGTAGGCTGTCCGGTGATGGCATTGGTGACCCCAATGGCGTCGCCGACTGCGTAAACATGGGGAAGGCTTGTCTTAAACTGGTTATCTACCAGAATTTCCCCCCGGCTGCCCAAAGCGATGCCGCTGTCTTTTAGGAAGCCGGTTTCAGGACGCACGCCTACACTGAGGAGAATAAAATCAGCGGGAACACTGCGGCCATCCTTGAGCTTAACCGAATCTTTGGTAAATTCGGTGGCCATGCTGTTGAGATAGAGAGAAATTCCTTTGGAACGGATATGATTGTGAACATCATGGGCCATATCCGGGTCCAGAGGGCCGATTACATGGTCGGATGCCTCAATGACAGATACCTCAATTCCCAAAGCGTGGAGATTGTCAGCCATTTCCAGACCGATAAATCCACCGCCGATAACCGCTCCATAGCGGGGGTGGTGGGTGTTGATATAGTCCTTAATGGCATAGGTATCCGGAATATTGCGCAATGTAAACACATCAGCCGTATCTATGCCTGTGATTGGAGGCCGAATGGGGGAAGCACCGGGGGAGAGGATTAAAACATCGTAGCTCTCTTGGTACCGGCGGCCGGTGCTGTGGTCAACAACCTCTACCTGACGGTTTTCTGAGTCCAGGGAAAGTACCTCATTGTTGACCCGTACATCTACTGCGAAACGGTCGTGAAACCGCTGGGGTGTTTGCAGCTGCAACGCTTCCTTGCAGGTGATCACATCCCCAATATAGTAGGGCAGTCCACAGTTGGCGAAAGAAATATAGGGGCCTTTTTCAAACAGAATAATCTGGGCGGATTCATCATTGCGTCTCAGCCTGGCTGCGGCGCCAGCGCCACCTGCCACACCACCAACAATTAATACTTTCATGGAATCGACCGCCTTTCTATTTGAAAATGTCAGAGGAAATCCCGTTTACCCTACAATTACTGCGCTGCCGCCTCTTGGCATAATAGTTACAGTTCCGCCAGGAAGAGGGGTAGCCTGAACAGGGGAACTTGCAGAAGAGGAGCTCTCGCTGGAGCTGCTTTCACTTTCCGAACTCTCGCTGTCTGAACTTGAGGATTCTTCATTGTCAGTATCAGTGGCATCTTCACCGTCAGTTTCGCTGTTTTCTCCGTCTTCAGCACCATCCTCGGGCAGAGATTCCTCTTCGCCTTCCGGTGCCTCACTGTCGGAGAGATCCCCTTCGCCACTGACCATCATGCTGTCGTCAGGCATTTCCTCCTTGGGTTTCTCTGGCTGTAAGGAGAGGATGACTACAACAAATACAGCGGCGATGACGCCCAAGCAGATAAATTTCTGTTTTTTATTGAGCAAACTTTGCTTTTCGGGATTGGGGTATAAGATCCCACCCACAATACGGCCAACAATCCAGCCCACCAAAGCCGCCAAAAGCAACAAAAGTACTGCTGTAATCAATGTGGAAAGCCAACCGGGCAATCCGGCCATCAGATTCTGATACCATGCAAAAGAACCGCCTGTACTTGCGCCTGCGCCGGTTCCTCCACCCATACCCGTACCGATATAATAGACTCCCATGATTGCAAACCTCCTGAAAATGGTACAGTTCAATTAATCAGCTGCTGCAAAAAGGCTGGCAGAGCTGACAGACTGTTTATGGCTCTGAAAATATAAATCTAACAGTTTTATGGATAATCTACCCCATATCATACCGTAGTTTTGGGAAAAAGTAAACCGAAAACTCCCAGCTTTTCCATTTTTTCAGAGCATTACAGACAAATAGTGTAAAATATGCTTTGGTTTATTGCAAAGGGCGAAAAACAGCTGGCAAAATAGATTGCTACCCAGAATTGCAAGTGGTATAATAAAAGTAAAATAAGGGGGAGATACCGCTGAAATATCCTGTTTTAGGGCGTGTGGGCAGATGGCTGTTCTTTACTCTGCTCCTTATGGGGATTGTGATAATCTTAAGCTGGTCTGGGTACCGATGCCCCATCCTGGCAATTACCGGTATCCCTTGTCCAGGCTGTGGAATGACCCGGGCGGCAGTCTGTTTGCTGAGGCTAGATTTTGTTGGAGCTTGGGAACAGCACTCCTTGGTGTATCTGCTACTGGCCCTGTATCTCTGGCTGGGCGCC
The DNA here is from genome assembly GCA_944387315.1 of uncultured Clostridia bacterium. Lineage (GTDB taxonomy): Bacteria > Bacillota > Clostridia > Oscillospirales > Ruminococcaceae > CALXEL01. The sequence continues at coordinate 44,295 of CALXEL010000069.1, read as the reverse complement.
AGTTATGTGGTGGGCCGATTGACAGCGTCCCGCCAAATTGTAGCAGGTATTGTATTTGCCTCAGCGGCAATTATTTGGTGGTTTGTACGGCTCTGGGGGATTTTAGCGATTTAGCGAAATGGTGCATAAAAACAGACTGGACATTTACACTATTTTTGTCAGATATTTTTGAATCAAAACTGTTGTATTTGGTGAAATAAACCGATATAATGTTTCCCAATACCCCTGTCGCAAGCAGAGGTATTTTATCAAACACCTGTTTTGTACAGGTAAAAATTCAAATTGAAAGGAAGGATAACCATGCAGAAAACAATGTTGGACACAACAGGCTTTGTAGCGCAGACTGACCCGGAGGTAGCTGCTGCCATCTCAGACGAACTCAACAGACAACGCAGAAATATCGAGCTGATCGCCAGTGAGAACATTGTGTCACCTGCCGTTATGGCGGCTATGGCCACAGTGCCCACCAATAAGTACGCAGAAGGTTATCCTGGAAAGCGGTACTATGGCGGATGCGAATATGTAGATGTCATTGAGAACATCGCCATTGAGCGGGCTAAAAAGCTGTTTGGCGCCGAACACGCCAACGTACAGCCTCACTCGGGGGCCCAGGCCAATACTGCGGTTTATTTCGCGCTGCTCAACTACGGAGATACGGTTTTAGGGATGGATCTCAACCATGGAGGGCACCTCACCCATGGTTCCCCCGCCAATATCTCGGGCAAATATTATAACTTTATTCCCTATGGCATCGATCCGGAGACTGGGCGGATCAACTATGACACTGTCCGTCAGCTGGCTTTGGAGCACCGTCCCAAAATGATTGTGGCGGGAGCTTCGGCCTACCCCCGGGCAATCGATTTTGAGAAATTCGCTGAGATTGCCCAGGAAGTAGGAGCGTACCTGTTTGTGGATATGGCACACATTGCCGGTCTGGTGGCGGCGGGACTGCATATGTCGCCAGTGCCCTATGCCGATGTGGTGACCACCACTACCCACAAAACCTTGCGCGGCCCCAGAGGAGGCATGATTCTCTGTAAGGAAAAATACGCCAAACAGATTGACAAGGCCATCTTCCCGGGAACCCAGGGCGGACCTCTCATGCATATTATTGCCGCCAAGGCAGTTTGTCTGGGTGAGGCGCTGGATCCTGGGTTTAAAGTTTACCAGCAGCAGGTTATCGACAACTGTAAGGCATTGGGCGATGCCCTGATTGCCAAAGGCTTTGACCTGGTGACCGGCGGAACTGACAACCACCTGATTCTCATTGATCTTCAGAAGATGGGGGTTACCGGAAAAGAGATGCAGCACAAGCTGGATGAGGTCTATATCACCGCCAACAAGAACGCTGTACCCAACGATCCCCAGAGCCCCTTTGTCACCAGCGGTATCCGGGTGGGTACCCCCGCTGTTACCACCAGAGGATTCAAAGAGCCTGAGATGGAACAGATCGCTGACTTTATCTATCGGGTTGCCACCGACTTTGAGGCAAGCGCCCCGGAGGTGCGAGCTCAGGTGGAGGCCCTGTGCGGCCGTTTCCCACTGCCCTATTAATAATGTTTTATCTTTTAAAACAGCCGGCTTTTCTGCCGGCTGTTTTTTGTTCTCGACTTTTGCGGGGAAAAATAGTACAATAAATCAGATACCAGTCGGTTTCAGGCGCCAAACTGCCAGGAACCCCAGAACCAAATGGCGGGAGAGGAGGAACACCCATGTCATCCCCATTGGCCGACCGCCTGCGTCCCCAGACCTTGGAAGAGGTGGTGGGACAGAGGCATTTGCTGGCCCCAGGAAAGGTACTGCGCCGGATTGTAGAGGGGGGTGAGATCCCCAACCTGATTTTTTATGGCCCCTCTGGGGTAGGCAAGACCACAGTGGCCCGGATTATTGCCCAGCGGGCGGGCAAGCGGCTCCATAAGCTCAATGGGACCACCGCTTCCACCGCTGACATCAAAAGTGTGGTAGAGGAACTGGACACCTTTGCCGGCCGGGAAGGGGTTATTCTCTACCTGGATGAAATTCAGTACCTCAATAAAAAGCAGCAGCAGTCCCTGCTGGAATTTATTGAAAATGGCAGCATCACTTTGATTGCTTCCACAACCGAAAATCCCTACTTTTATATTTATAACGCCATTCTCAGCCGGTGTACCGTCTTTGAGTTCCGTCCGGTGGAACCCCAGGAGGTTCAGCGAGCGGTGGACCGGGGGTTTGCCCTGGCCCGGGAGGTGTACAACACTCCCCTCAAAGTGGAGGAGGGGGTGTCGGAATACATCGCCCGTTCCTGTGGAGGGGATGTGCGTAAAGCTCTCAATGCGGTGGAGATGTTGACCTTGGCGGCTATCACCTCCCAGGAGGACCCCACCGCCACGCTGGAACAGGCCAGGGAGGTCTCCCAGCGGTCCTCCAACCGGTATGACCGGGATGGGGATGTCCATTACAATATCCTGTCGGCCTTTCAGAAATCTATCCGGGGGTCCGATGAAAACGCGGCCCTCCACTATCTGGCCCGGCTGCTGGAGGCGGGGGATCTGCTCTCCCCCTGCCGCAGGTTGCTGGTGACCGCCAGCGAAGATATTGGTTTGGCCTATCCCATGGCAGCGGTCATTGTAAAGAACTGTGTGGACAGCGCCTTGCAGCTGGGGCTGCCGGAGGCCAGGATTCCCCTGGCCCAGGCGGTGATTCTGCTATGTACTGCGCCTAAATCTAACAGTGGCATTGTGGCCATCGACGCTGCCTTGGAGGATGTACGCCGGGGCAACTACGGGGATGTGCCTGACCACCTGAAAGATGGCCATTACAGTGGGGCCCAGAAGATGGGCCATGCCATCGGGTACCGCTATCCCCACAGTTTTGGTGGGTATGTGGAGCAGCAATACCTGCCCGATCCCATCCGGGATCATGTCTACTACCATTTTGGACAGAATAAGACCGAGCAGGCCGCGGCGGCCTATCGGGCGAAAATCAAAGAGAAAAAGGATGGAACCACCCAATGAGAAAGATCATTTCCTTACTGTTGTTTGCCTGTATTTTGCTGGGCCTGTCCGGTTGTTCTGATGAGGGGTCAGTCATCAATGACAGCACCCTGGCGGCGGCCAAGCTGACGGCGGAACAGAGTGCCTTCGTGGAGTTTATTATGCCCCAGAATGATCTGGGTGTTTTTGATTATAACGCTAGCCGCAATATTGTGGGGGTGGAGATGTGGGCCACTTTCTATCAAAAGGGTCAGGAGCCGGTGGAGCTGGGACAGATTTCCATGCCGGTCAAATACAACAAAGGCAGTCTGGCTACTCTGCTGTGTAAGGAAGAGAATCAATTCCGGCTGGAGTTGATTATGCAGGACTACAACGGGGATCGTGTGGCGGAAACTTACCACCTGGACATTCCCCAGGAGCTGAAGGACAAATATACCAGCGTGGGGTATCTGACCAATCAGGTGACGGTGGAGCCAGGCAAGGACTATGTACTGTTTGTAGGGCTCTATGACGGCAATCAGGATATGGCCACTATGGAGCTGCAGGAGTACGGTGAGCTCCCTGACGCTTTTGATGTGTACGATGGAGCCTTTATGGTTCAGTGCCGTTTTACCGGCGGCGACCGGACTCAGGAATAACAAAAAAACCTGCTCTTTCCAAAAGGAAAGAGCAGGGTTTTTATTTTTCCTTACAGGGAGGCCAGCAGCAGGAATACTCCCACAATCAAAGCCACCAGTCCTCCAAGCTGGTTGACCAGCAGAGCGGTGTCGGAGGGTTCAGCGTCTTTAAACCGCCAGCCATGGCTGAGGTACCAGCTCCATCGGGGGCGCAGCAGATTCATCAGCCCCAGGGCCAGCAGAAACAGAGCCATAAGGATGTTGCCGCCAGAGGAACCGGAGGTGTCCTGATCAATCTCTAGAACCCGCAGCAGGGTCCAGCCATCCACATATTTCTGGGAGTCATAGTTTGCGCTGCCGCCGCCATAGCCTCCATTGCTGGTGGATCGCCACCAGTAGGTGGAGCCATCGGGATAGGTGATATCCAGCTGATACCCGGTGGAACCATAGGGGGAAACAGCATAGCGGTAGGTATATTGACCGTCCGAGATAGTACCATCTACTGTGTTTACAGTATATGTAGTCCCGCCGTAAGAGGCGGTATAGCTGTCTGAATCGGGGGTGGATTTACAGGCGCAGAACAGCAGAGCCAAAGAGAGCAGCAACGGAAAAATCAACGTCTTTTTCATAGGAAATCCTCCTAGCTCAGTTTCGGCGGACAGGCGGCAAATAGCTTTACAGCCGTTTGAGAGTCTCCATCAGTACCTGACTGGCCACCAGGGCGGCAGCTGCCTCGTTTTCCTCATAGGTGGCGTCTGCCTCGTCATCGGCGTTATCCGAAATACTGCGGATGTTGGCAATGGGTACCTTGTGGATATAGCAGACCTGGGCCATAGCCTGGGCCTCCATGTCGATACAGTAGGCATCGGGATAGGGGGCCAGGAACTTCTCTTTGAGCATCTTGTCATTCATAAACATGTCCCCGGTAACAGTCCGGCCAGCTACATAGTGCCAGCTGCGGTCAGAGAAGCTCTCGCAGGCAGCTACAGCCGCGTCGATGATTCTTTGGTCATAGGTGTAGTTGGCTACAAAGGGATAGTACCGGCTCATAATGCTTTCGCCCACATCATAGGCGGTGGTAGTGGTTCCAATGACCACATCCCGCACGTGGATGTCCCGGTGGATGCCGCCGGCTACGCCGATGTTGATAATGGCGTCCACATGGAATTCCTCAATAAGGAGCAGGGCGGTGTGGGCCGCGTTGACCTTGCCTACTCCGCAGGTGACCAGAACAATCTCCTTGCCCTGGCATCTGCCCCGGTAAAAGGTTTTGTCATAGAGTTTTTTCTCTTCCAAAACCTCCATGTTTTCCAAAACAGTCTTGATTTCAATGGGCATAGCCCCAACAATACCATACAGCATAACAGTCTCTCCAGTCCTATAAAATACAGTAACAGTGTACCGTACTTTCGGGGTTAAATCAAGGTGAGCTGTCAAAAAAAGGAACCCTCCGGGATTTTATAAAATCCCGGAGGGTTCCTTTACAGAGTATCCGGTTGGTCAAACCGGGTTTCAATGATCCGGCTGGCGCAGTCAGGGGAGTACTGCCACCGGTCCATGTGATCACTTTCTACAAAATACCGGGGCTCCTGTGGAGGGTATTGAGCCTCAAAGGAATCCACAATGATCAGTTTCACCTTCATTTTATCTGGCAGTAAGCTTTTTATGTAAACACTGGCGTGTTGTCCGGGGAAGGCACCTTCTTTGGGTTCCGCCAGACCTGCCAGGTTTGGGGTCAGCTCCACAAAGACCCCATAGCTTTCCACCGACCGGATGATCCCCGCCACTGTCTGTCCCGGGGAAAACAGGGCGGCGTTTTCCTCCCAGCTGCCCAACAGCTCCTTGTGGGTCAGGTTCACCCGGCCATCCGGGTCCACCTGGCGCACCACTGCTTTGATGTCAAAGCCGGGACGGAACCGGTCTCTGGGGTGGGCGATCCGGGAAATCGAAATGGCATCGATGGGGATCAGCGAGGAGATACCACAACCAATGTCTACAAAACACCCAAAGGGTTCCAGATGGGTGACCCGGGCGTCGATAATATCCCCCGGGTGCAGCTGTAGAATTTTTTCTTCCATGCAGCGTTTTTGTACTGCCCGGCGGGAAAGGATGGGCAGCAGGCTGCCATCGGGCTGTGTCTGAAAGCCGGTAATGACAAAGCAGACCGGTTTGTTGACCCGGGAGATTACCGCGATGTCCCGAGTGGTGCCCTCGGCGATGCCCAAAGCGCCCTCGTCATGGGGGATGATCCCCCGGGCACATCCCAAATCCACAATCAAATTGTGCTGAGAATCACACAAAATGGCTCTTGCCTCTAAAATTTTCCTTTGCTCAAAGGCCTCCTGTAAAGTGGCCATGCTTTTTAAATACCCCCGGTTTTCAGGGGATTCCACCTGCCGCCCCTCTGGATAGAATGCTGTCATTTTCCCTGCCTCCTTGTTTGACTGTCAACATCTGTCTGGTTGGATTTTGACAGATTTTCCCGATAGGCGGCAAATACTGTCCCAGTATGCGTACCTATGGTTACCGTTACCATCTATATTCATGACCGGTGGGGAACATTCCCGTTTTTTCAGGAATTTGGCAGAGCATTCCAGTCAAGGGTGGCTGAAAGGCAACAAATCTCATAGGAAAATAAGAAACCGCAAAAAAGAGTTGATACCCTATGTGAAATTCTGGTATAATAACCTACGGTTGTATCTGTGTGTCAGAGAGGCCAGAATGGGAAAATAGGCATGAAAAAAGGCTGCCACCAGGCGGCCTTGTGGTGTTTACAAGTGGGAGGCGATTTCTATGGATGTGCGGGTTGGCGATATTCTTGTACTGAAAAAAGAACACCCCTGTGGGGAAAAGCGTTTTCTGGTACTGCGCTCCGGAATGGATTTTCGCATCCGCTGCACCAAATGCGGCCGGGAAGTTATGGTTCCCAGGGCGAAAATTGAGAAGAATATTAAAAATATCATTCGGGAAGATGGCTAGCGAGTCTGGTAACTTTTCCCATTGCGGTTATTCAATAAAAAACTTCCATCAGGAAAGGAACAGAAAAGATGTTTGAAAAGTTACAGGTCGCGGAAGAGCGCTTCGAGGAGATCAATCAGAAGCTGATGGACCCCTATGTGGTCAATGACAATGAGCAGTTTAAAAATCTTATGAAGGAGCATAAAAACCTGTCTCCTATCATCGAGAAATTCCGGGAGTATAAAAAAGCTAAAGAATCCTTTGAGGAGGCCAAACAGCTGCTGGAAGAGGGCGGTTTGGACAAGGATTTTAAAGAGATGGTGGAGGAGGAGTACAAGTCCACCCAGGAGCAGATTGAGCAGTGCACCGAGGAACTGAAAATTTTGCTGCTGCCCAAGGATCCCAACGATGACAAAAACGTCATTGTGGAAATCCGGGGTGGCGCCGGTGGTGAGGAGGCGGCTCTCTTTGCCCATTCCCTCTACCGGATGTACTCCATGTACGCCGAAAGCAAACGGTGGAAATCTGAGATTCTCAGCATCAATGAAACCGAGCTGGGAGGCGTCAAGGAGGTCAGCTTCCTGATTACCGGAGAGGGAGCTTACTCCAAGCTGAAATTTGAGAGCGGCGTCCATCGGGTACAGCGGGTGCCTGAGACAGAAACCGCAGGCCGGATTCACACCTCCACCGTAACGGTGGCGGTGCTGCCCGAGGTGGAGGACGTAGAGGTGGAGATCAACCCGGGCGATCTGCAGATTGATGTATTCCGGGCCAGCGGCGCCGGCGGCCAGCACGTCAACAAAACAGAGTCGGCCATCCGAATCACCCATATCCCTACCGGTACGGTGGTGGAGTGCCAGGACGAGCGCAGCCAGTACAAAAACAAGGACAAGGCTATGAAAATTCTCCGTTCCCGGATCTATGAGCAGGAGCTGGAAAAACGCAACGCCGAACTGGCCAGTGAGCGGAAACTTCAGGTGGGCACCGGTGACCGGGCCGAGCGGATTCGTACCTCTAACTATCCCCAGAGCCGGGTGACCGACCATCGGATCGGGTTGACCCTCTACAAGTTGGAACAGGTGCTCAACGGAGACCTGGATGAGCTGGTGGATGCCCTGCGCACCTTTGAGCAGGCGGAAAAGCTCCAGAGCCAGCAGGATCTGTAACAGTTGTTGGGAAGGAATGTACCATGATAGAGACCAAAATTCTGCCGGTGTCCGATTTGGAAAAAGATAGGGAATCCATCGAGAGGGCGGCGGCTATTCTCCGGGAGGGCGGCCTGGTGGCTATCCCCACCGAGACTGTCTATGGGCTGGCGGCCAACGCCCTCAGTCCGGAGAGTGTACAGAAAATTTTTGTTGCCAAAGGCAGGCCCCAGGACAATCCCCTGATTGTCCATATCAGCCAGATCTGTGAGCTGCTCCCTCTGGTGGAGCGAGTGCCTCCCAAGGCCCAGAAGCTGATGGAACACTTCTGGCCGGGCCCTCTCACCATGATTTTCCCCAAAAGCGAGAAAGTCCCCCTGGTGACCACAGGGGGATTGGATACGGTGGCGGTGCGGATGCCCTCCCACCCAGTGGCCCAGGCCATTATCCAGGCGGCTGGGGTACCTTTGGCGGCACCATCGGCCAACCTGTCCGGACGGCCCAGTACCACCACTGCCCAGCATTGTATCCATGACCTGTCCGGCCGGGTAGACGCCATTGTGGCGGCTGATGACTGTCAGGTGGGGTTGGAATCCACAGTGGTTTCCATGGTCTGTGATCCCCCAAAAATTCTGCGCCCCGGGGCGGTGACCCGGGAGGAGATGGAGGAGGTCATTGGGCCGGTGGATCTGGACCGGGCGGTGACCGCCCAGCTGGAGGAGGGGGCAGTGGCCGCCTCTCCCGGCATGAAGTATAAACATTATGCCCCTAAGGCCCATGTGGTGATTGTGGAGGGCGATTTGGAGCAGTATGCCCGCTTTGTCAACAGTCAGGAGCGGCCGGGAGTATACGGATTGGTATTCCAGGGGGAAAAGGAATTTTTGGAAAAGCCCTGTTTGGAATTTGGCGCCATGGATGATCCCGCTCAACAGGCCCACTGGTTGTTTGCCGCCCTGCGTGAGATGGATGAGCTGGGGGCCAGCGAGGTCTATGTGCGCTGTCCCAGTAAAGCCGGTGTGGGATTGGCAGTCTATAACAGGTTGCTGCGGGCAGCGGCTTTTGAGGTGATAACATTATGAGAACTACCACAGTTGTTGGATTGACCGGTCAGACCGGAGCGGGAAAAACCACCGTCTGTTCTATTTTAAAGGGCCGGGATGTGGCGATCATTGACGCGGACCAGGTGGCCCGGGATGTTGTGGATGAGAAAAAGCAGTGTTTGGCCGATCTGGCTTTAGAGTTTTCCATCTCGATTCTCAATGTGGATGGCACCCTGAACCGGGAGCGGCTGGCCTCTATTGTCTTTGGGGACAAAACGAAGCTCAAAAAGCTCAACAGTATTATTTTTCCCTATATTCTGGCCCAGATCCGGGAGAAGATAGACGCCTGCAAAAAGGCGGGGGATCAGCTGGTGGTTTTGGACGCCCCTACCTTGTTTGAAAGCGGGGCGGACAGCTTTTGCGATGTGGTGCTCTCGGTGGTCGCTCCCGAGACCCAGCGACTCAACCGGATTGTGATCCGGGACCGGCTGGGGGACGCCCAGGCCCGGGCCAGAATGGGCGCTCAGCATCCCGATGAGTTTTACACCAAACGCTCTAAATATGTCATTGTCAACGACGGGGATTTGGAGGAACTGCGGCTGAAAACCTTGCAGGTGATCGACCAAATTCTCGCGGATGCCCAGGAGGCGCAATAGGGGTTCAACGCAAGGATTATTTGCAAAAAATCAGCATATGATATAAAAAATAGAAACAAGGAGAGATCTATGGCCAAAAAAGCAGGCAGAGGACTGTTGCGGCTGTTTGTGGTGTTGGTTCTGTTGGGGGCGGCCGCCATGTTTGCGGTGTGGTCGATTGGGGTCTATTATCGGCAGGCTTATCCCCTGTCACCTTACGCGGAAACCATCCAGCAGGAAGCCCAGGCCAATGGCCTGCCTGTGGAACTGGTTTACGCGGTTTGTCGTACCGAAAGTGACTTTCGGCCCAATGCGGTATCCAGTGTGGGGGCCCGGGGGATGATGCAGATCACCGAGGAAACCTTTGACTGGATCAAGTCTCACAAGGAACCTGAGGCGGATACCACCTTTGAGGATATGTTTGATCCTCAGACCAATATTGCCTATGGATGCTTTTTATTGCGGATGTTGCTGGAGGAATTTGGCAGTGTTTCCAACGCTCTTTGCGCCTATCACGCAGGGTGGGGCAACGCTCAGAAATGGCTGGCCGATGAGACGGTTACCCAGGATGGGGAAATTGTAAACATTCCCTTTGGAGATACCAGCGCCTATGTGAAAAAAGTATTGCGCACCGCCAATATTTACCGGGATTTATATGATCTGTCTCTTTGACAGATTCAATGAGATACAGGAGGCATAAAAATGAAACAGGAAAAGACACAGGGAGAGCTTCTTAAAGAGAAACTCTTTCTAAAACGGGAGAACGCCGGGATGCTGCTTTCCCAGGAGGAACTGGATCGGGCAGACGCGTTCTGTGAGCCTTACAAGGAGTTTTTGAATCAGAGCAAAACCGAGCGGGAAGCCACAGCTTACACCATCAGCCTGTTGGAGCAGCAGGGCTTTGTTCCCTTTGATCCCACTCATAAATACACAGCTGGTGACCGGGTCTATTACAACAACCGGGGCAAAGCGCTGATTTTTGCCACCATGGGCAAAAAGCCTCTCTCCCAGGGTGTCAAGTTGCTCATCAGCCACATTGACTCCCCCCGGCTGGACCTGAAACCCAATCCCCTCTATGAGGAATTGGAATTGGGACTGTTTAAGACCCACTACTATGGCGGCATTAAAAAATATCAGTGGGGAGCTCTTCCGCTGGCTTTGCACGGTGTAATCTGCCGGAAAGATGGGAAAAAGATTCAGGTTTCCATTGGCGAGGACGAGGGCGACCCTGTATTCTGTGTCACCGATCTGTTGCCTCACCTGGGCGCCGAGCAGATGAAACGTCCCCTGCGGGAGGGGCTGAAAGGGGAGGAACTCAATGTCCTCATTGGCAGCCGTCCTTTTAAAGATGACAAGGCCAGTGAAAAAGTTAAGCTCAACCTGCTGCGGATTCTCAATGAAAAATATGGCGTAGTGGAAGCGGATTTCCTGTCCGCCGAGCTGACCATGGTGCCGGCGGGACCCGCCCGGGATCTGGGACTGGACCGGAGTATGATTGGTTCCTACGGCCACGATGACCGGGTGTGTGCCTATACCTCCTATGCGGCCACTGTGGAAGTGACCGCCCCGGAGATGACTGTGGTGACCGTCTTCGCCGACAAGGAGGAGACCGGCTCCAATGGAAACACTGGTTTGAATTCTGATTTTGTCCGGTACTTTATTGAGGATCTGGCCGCTCCCTATGGGATTCCTGGCCGCCAGGTGCTCTCCAATTCCAAATGCCTCTCTGCCGATGTCAACTGCGCGGTAGATCCCACCTTCCAGGATGTCAATGAGAAACGGAATGTGGCCTATCTGAACCAGGGTGTTGTGATTACCAAATACACTGGCAGCGGCGGCAAAAGCGGGACTAATGACGCCTCGGCGGAGTATCTGTGGGAGGTCCGTAGCATTTTGGATCAGGCGGGTGTCATTTGGCAGACCGGAGAGCTGGGCAAAGTGGACTTTGGCGGAGGTGGAACTGTCGCCAAATTTGTCTCCTATATGAATGTGGACACTGTGGATTTGGGTGTACCAGTGCTCTCCATGCACGCCCCCTTTGAGGTGGTTTCCAAAACCGATGTGTATATGACATACCGGGCATTTAAAGCGTTTATTGAGGCGTAAGCCTTGTGAATATGGCAGACAGGCCGCGAGGTTGGATAGAGCGGCCTGTCTGCATTTGTTTTTTAAAGTTCTGTATGAAAGGCGGCGAAACAAAACAGTATTATGAGTTTTATGTTGGCTTTTGGTTGGGCGAGCGCTATGCTTTGCCTGGGCACCCTTTTGCGGGCAAAAGTGCCCTTTTTGCGAAATATGTTGGTCCCAGCCTGTGTAATCGCAGGGGTGTTGGGATTTGTTTTGATGAATGTGCTGCCTGCCTCTGTGGTGGGGACCACCTCAGATATGTACACTGAGATTGTCAACCACCTGTTTACCATCTCCTTTATTTCTATCAGTCTCACCAGTACCCCAAAGGAAAACCATGGAGGAGCCAAACAGGTAATGCAGGGCGCCATGGGGATGGGACTGGTCTGGTGTCTGCTCTATGGGCTCACCCCCCTGTTGGGGATTGGGGTTGTGGCCCTCACCGGCGGATCGGTGGGGATGGAGAGCATCTACGGTTCCCTGATCCCATTCGCCTTCTGCCAGGGCCCGGGACAGTCGGCCGCCTATGGGGCGATTTTTGAGCAGTATGGATGGCCGGACGCTTCGGCGGTTGCCATCACCTTCGCCGCGGTGGGATTTGTGGTGGCTTTCCTGGTGGGAATTCCCATGGCTAAATATGGGATTCGCCGGGGGATCGCCAAACATTGTGGGAAGCTGGATGAAAAAATCCTCAAAGGTTATCTGCGGGCGGAGGAACAAAATGAGTACATGGTGCGGGACACCACCTGCAACAGCAATATTGAGACCCTTACATACCATTTTGCCCTGATCGGCCTCTGTTATATGGTGGCTACGGTTATTGCCCGGCTGCTTTCCTTTCTGCCCAGCTTTTTGGGCTCCTCCATGAGCAGCATGATGTTTATGAACGGCATGTATGCCGCCTACCTGGTAAAATGGCTGATGAAAAAGCTGAAAATTGACTTTTTGCAGGAAAATGTTCTGCAGAGTAAGATCACCGGCTGGACAGCCGATTACCTGGTGGTTTGCGCCTTTATGGCGGTACAGGTCAACGTGATCAGTCGCTGGGCACTGCCCATGTTGCTGGTGGCGGTGGTAACCACTGTGGTAACCTTCTTTGCCTGTTTCTATTTTGGACAGCGCATTGGGGGAGACAACGACTTTGAGCGTACCCTGGGACTCTTTGGCACCTGTACCGGTACAGTGCCCAGTGGTATCTCCCTGGTGCGGATTGTGGACCCACAGTTCAAAACCACAACAGCGGTGGAACTGGGGCTGATGAATCTGGTAATGCTCTTTTCCACCCCGGTTTATCTGCTCATTCTGGCCGCCGCTTCCCAGACCATTTCAATCAGTTGGTTGGCCATTGGTCTTGGAATCTGTTGCGTAGCCTATCTGATTCTTCTGAAGGTCACTCGAACTTGGAACAAAAAATCTTTTCACTGGAAATAAATAAAAGGCTCAAAACCCGTTAGGGTTTTGAGCCTTTTCCAATCTAAACTTTGTAAAAAATAACAAAATAGGAAAGAAATTTTCGTCTGAGGTGTTAAGAGCTTCCAAATTGTGCCATACTCAAAATAAGGCCAATTTTCCCCTTGACAGGGTGAAACTGGCGTTATATAATAGTATACTGTATCATAATGGCTATCCATATCTTAAGTACTAATCAGTATAGCATATGGATTCCAAAAAATCAATAGTGTTTTGCAAAATTACAGAATTTATTTCGAGCTTTTTGTATTTTTTGCACAACTGCGTGAATAGATGAATGGAGTGAGTGAGCCTATGGTGAATGTCAAGCCTGTAAATCTGGGTAAAAATGTTCGTATGAGCTTTGCCAGGATCAACGAAGTTCTGGACATGCCAAACCTGATCGAGGTGCAGAAGAATTCTTACAAGTGGTTCCTGGAGGAGGGTCTCAAGGAGGTTTTCCACGATATTTCTTCGATTACCGACTACCAAGGCAACCTGGTACTGGATTTTATCGACTATCATTTGGATGATAAACCCAAATACAGCATTGAGGAGTGTAAAGAGCGTGACGCTACCTATGCCGCTCCTCTGCGGGTGCGGGCCAGCCTGCTCAACAAGGAGACAGGCGAGGTAAAGGAACAGGATATTTTTATGGGGGATTTCCCCTTGATGACCGACAGCGGCACCTTTATTATCAACGGCGCCGAGCGGGTTATTGTCTCTCAGCTGGTTCGTTCCCCCGGCGTGTACTACGCCTCCTCCCGGGATAAATCCGGTAAGGAGCTGTTCACCTCTACGGTTATTCCCAACCGGGGTGCCTGGCTGGAATATGAGACCGACTCCAACAATGTATTCTATGTGCGTATTGATAAAAACCGCAAACTGCCGGTGACCACCTTTATCCGTTCCCTGGGACTGGGTTCCAACGAGGAAATTCTCCAGTTCTTCGGAGAGGATGAGACCCTGCGCGCCACCCTGGACAAGGACAGCACCAAAAATACCGAAGAGGCCCTGCTGGAAGTCTATCGGAAGCTGCGTCCCGGTGAGCCCCCAACGGTGGAAAGTGCCCAGTCCCATCTGGACGCTCTGTTCTTTGACGCCAGACGGTATGATCTGTCCCGGGTAGGCCGGTACAAATACAACAAGAAACTGGGCGTAGCCCTGCGGATCACCGGCAAGACTTTGGCCGAGCCGGTCATCCATCCTCTCACCGGTGAGCTGATGGCCCAGGCGGGGGAGACCCTCACCCGGGAAAAGGCTTGGGAGATTGAGCGGGCCGGCGTAGACACCGTTTATCTCCAGGTGAAAGACCTGGTGGTCAAGGTTCTTTCCAACGGTATGGTGGACATCAAGGACTATGTCTCCTTTTATTGTGAGCCTTTGGGTATCAACGAGAAGGTCCGCTTCTCGGTACTCTGTGAGATTCTGGAGGCCTGCGGCGACGACCAGGAGCTGTTGGCGGATACCATCCGTCAGCGGTGTGATGACCTGATTCCCAAACACATCATCAAGGACGATATTTTCGCCACCATCAACTACCTGCTCTGCCTGACCCATGACATCGGTACCAAGGATGATATCGACCATTTGGGCAACCGCCGGATCCGTTCGGTAGGTGAGCTGCTGCAAAACCAGTTCAGAATTGGTTTTTCCAGAATGGAGCGGGTTATTCGTGAGCGGATGGCCACCCAGTCTCAGGATATGGAAGTTGTCACTCCTCAGGCTCTCATTAACATCCGGCCGGTAGTGGCTTCCATCAAGGAATTTTTTGGTTCCTCCCCTCTGTCTCAGTTTATGGATCAGACCAACCCTCTGGCTGAGCTGACCCACAAGCGGAGACTGTCTGCCCTGGGTCCTGGCGGTCTCTCTCGTGACCGGGCAGGATTTGAGGTGCGTGACGTTCACTACACCCACTATGGCCGTATGTGTCCCATCGAGACCCCTGAGGGTCCCAACATCGGTTTGATTTCCTATCTGGCCTCCTTCGCCAGAATCAATGAGTATGGCTTTATCGAGGCTCCTTACCGCCGGGTGGACAAAGTCACCGGCAAGATCCTGGACGAGGTTATCTATATGACCGCCGACGTGGAGGATGAGTTTGTAGTGGCCCAGGCCAACGAGCCCATCACCCCCGAAGGCACCTTCGCAAACGCCCGGGTAGCCGCCCGTTTCAGAGACTCGGTTATGGAGATCGAGCGGGAGCGGGTAGACTTTATGGACGTATCCCCCAAGATGGTTGTGTCGGTAGCTACCGCCATGATTCCCTTCCTGGAGAACGACGACGCCAACCGTGCTCTGATGGGCGCCAACATGCAGCGTCAGGCAGTGCCCCTGCTGAAAACCGAGAGCCCCATCGTCGGCACTGGTATGGAGTACAAGGCCGCGGTGGATTCCGGCGTGGTGGTGCTCTCCAAGCACGACGGTGTGGTGGAAAAAGTTTCCGCCAATGAAATTGTAATCCGCACCCAGGATGGGGAGCTGGAAAACTATCACCTGATTAAATTCCTCCGTTCCAACCAGGGTACCTGTATCAACCAGCGGCCGGTGGTTTCGGTGGGTGAGAAGGTGCAGAAGGGCCAGGTAATCGCCGATGGTCCCGCCACCAGCAACGGCGAGATCTCCCTGGGCAAGAACATGCTCATCGGCTTTATGACCTGGGAAGGTTATAACTACGAGGATGCTGTTCTTATCAACGAGCGGCTGGTGAAAGAGGATATTTACACCTCCATTCATATTGAGGAATATGAGATTGAGGCCAGAGACACCAAACTGGGGCCGGAAGAAATCACCCGGGATATCCCCAACGTAGGTGAGGATGTCCTCAAGGAGCTGGATGAGCGTGGTATCATCCGGGTGGGCGCCGAAGTACGTGCCGGCGATATTCTGGTAGGTAAGGTCACCCCCAAGGGTGAGACCGAGCTCAACGCCGAGGAGCGTCTGCTGCGGGCCATCTTTGGTGAGAAGGCCCGGGAGGTCCGGGATACCTCCCTGCGGGTGCCCCATGGTGAATATGGTATCATTGTGGATGTCAAGGTCTTTACCAGAGAGAACTCTGACGAGCTGTCTCCCGGTGTCAACATGGTGGTTCGCTGCTACATTGCCCAGAAGAGAAAACTCTCGGTGGGCGATAAGATGGCGGGACGCCATGGTAACAAAGGTGTTGTCTCCCGGGTACTGCCCCAGGAGGATATGCCCTACCTGCCCGACGGCCGTCCTCTGGACATTGTGCTGAACCCTCTGGGCGTACCTTCCCGTATGAACATCGGTCAGGTACTGGAGGTTCACCTGGGCCGGGCCGCCGCGGCTTTGGGCTGGAAGGTGATGACCCCAGTATTTGACGGTGCCCATGAGGATGACATCCAGGCGGCTCTCATTGACGCCGGTCTGGACCCCGATGGTAAGACTGTTTTGTATGATGGACGTACTGGTGAGCCCTTTGACAACCGGGTCACCGTAGGATATATGTACTATCTGAAACTCCATCATCTGGTTGACGATAAAATTCATGCCCGTTCCACCGGTCCCTACTCGCTGGTTACCCAGCAGCCTCTGGGTGGTAAAGCCCAGTTTGGTGGTCAGCGTTTCGGTGAGATGGAGGTTTGGGCTCTGGAAGCTTATGGCGCGGCCTACACCCTGCAGGAGATTCTGACTGTGAAGTCGGATGACGTGGTGGGACGTGTCAAGACCTTTGAGGCCATTGTCAAGGGCCGGAATGTGCCCAAGCCCGGCATTCCCGAATCCTTTAAGGTGCTCATTAAGGAGCTGCAATCCCTGGGTCTGGATGTCAAGGTACTGGATAAGGACAACATGGAAATCGATCTGAAACAGTCCTTTGATGACGATGATACCATGGGCCTGCAGCCTGCAGATGCCGACATCGACTTTGAGCATGAGAATGTGGAAGTGGCCGATGAGCTGGCGGAAGGCTATGAGATTGAGAACCCCGATATGGACGATGATATTGTCGAACCCGACTTTATGGATGAGGATGCTTTCAGCGGTTTTGACGACTTCGGCCTGGATGATCTGCCAGACGAAAATTTCTAAGGAAGAAGGGCGTATATGGAATTTAATGTGTTCGAGTCGATAAAAATTGGCCTTGCCTCTCCCGAACAGATCCGTGAGTGGTCCTACGGTGAGGTCAAGAAACCCGAGACCATCAACTACAGAACTTTAAAGCCCGAGCGTGACGGCCTTTTTTGCGAAAGAATTTTTGGCCCAACCAAAGACTGGGAATGCTACTGCGGCAGATATAAAAGAATCCGTTACAAGGGCAAGGTGTGTGAGCGCTGCGGCGTAGAGGTTACCCGCTCCAAGGTGCGCCGGGAGCGGATGGGCCACATTGAGCTGGCTGCCCCTGTCTCTCACATTTGGTATTTCAAAGGCACCTCTTCCCGTATGGGGCTGCTTCTCAACATGTCCCCCCGTCTGCTGGAAAAGGTACTGTATTTCGCTTCCTATATTGTCATTGACCCCGGCACCACCAATCTGAAAAAGTACGCTCTTCTCTCCGAGAAGGAGTACCGGGATATGCGGGAAGCCTATGAAGATGAGTTCGAGGCCGGCATGGGCGCCGAGGCCATCAAAAAACTGTTGGCTGAGCTGGATTTGGATGCCCTGTCCACCGAGATCAAGAACGATCTGCAAACCGCTGCCGGCCAGAAGAGAGCCAAGCTGCTCAAACGGCTGGAAGTGGTAGAGGCGTTCCGTCTCTCCGGCAACAAGCCTGAGTGGATGATTCTGGATGTTATTCCGGTTATCCCTCCGGATATCCGTCCCATGGTACAGCTGGACGGCGGCCGTTTTGCCACCTCCGACCTCAACGATCTCTACCGTCGGGTTATCAACCGCAACAACCGTCTGAAAAAGCTGTTGGAGCTGGGTGCCCCTGACATCATTGTCCGCAATGAGAAGCGGATGCTCCAGGAAGCTGTGGATGCCCTCATCGACAACGGCCGTCGCGGCCGTCCGGTGACCGGCCCCAACAACCGGCCGCTGAAATCCCTTTCTGATATGCTGAAAGGTAAACAGGGACGGTTCCGTCAGAACCTGTTGGGTAAACGTGTTGACTACTCGGGCCGTTCGGTTATCGTTGTAGGCCCCGAGCTGAAAATGTACCAGTGCGGTCTGCCCAAGGAGATGGCCCTGGAGCTGTTTAAACCCTTTGTTATGAAACGGCTGGTGGACCAGAAGGTTGCCACCAACATCAAAAACGCCAGAAAGATGGTGGAGCGTGCCACCGTCAAGGATGTTTGGGACGCTTTGGAAGTGGTCATCAAGGACCATCCCGTTCTCCTGAACCGTGCGCCTACCCTCCACAGACTGGGTATTCAGGCCTTTGAGCCGGTGCTGGTAGAGGGTAAGGCACTCAAGCTCCATCCTCTGGTTTGTACCGCTTACAACGCCGACTTCGACGGTGACCAGATGGCGGTTCACGTACCTCTGTCGGCGGAAGCCCAGGCCGAGGCCCGGTTCCTGATGCTGGCTGCCAACAACCTGCTCAAGCCCTCCGACGGACGTCCAGTGGCAGTACCCACCCAGGATATGGTGCTGGGTTCCTACTACCTGACCATGGTCCGGGAAAACGAGAAGGGCGCCGGCAAGGTGTTCCGGGACTTTAACGAAGCTCTCATGGCCTATGACGCCGGTGTGGTTGGGCTCCATGCCCCCATTAAGGTACGGGTCAGCAAAGAGGTGGCCGGCACCAAGATTTCCAAGATTATCGACGCCACTGTAGGCCGTATTATCTTTAACGATCCCATTCCCCAGGATCTGGGCTATGTGGACCGTACCGACTCCGACAAGCAGTTTGACCTGGAGGTTTCCTTCCTGGTCCGCAAGAAGGAGCTGGGTAAAATTATTGACAAGTGCATCCGGGTTCATGGCACCGCCAAGACCTCTGAGATGCTGGACCGGATCAAGAGCCAGGGACTGAAATACTCTACCAAGAGCGCCATCACCGTCGCTGTTGCCGACGCGGTGATCCCGCCCCAGAAGAAGGAGTACATTGCCCAGGCTGAGAAGCGGATTGAGGAGATTAAGCGTCAGTATGACCGAGGCTTTATCTCTGACGATGTCCGCTATGAGCGGGTCATCAAAACCTGGAACGAGACCACCCAGAAGGTTAAGGATGCCCTCCAGGAGAACTTTGGGCCTGACAACCCCACCTATATGATGGCTGACTCGGGAGCTCGTGGTTCTATGGACCAGATCCGTCAGCTGGCCGGTATGCGTGGCTTGATCGCCAACACCTCCGGTCGGGCCATTGAGATCCCCATTAAGGCCAACTATCGTGAAGGCCTGAATATTTTGGAGTACTTTAATTCCTCTCGAGGCGCGAGAAAAGGTCTGGCCGATACCGCTCTGCGTACCGCTGACTCGGGTTATCTGACCCGTCGTCTGGTAGATGTCTCCCAGGATGTTATTATCCGTCAGGAGGACTGTGGTACTCACGAGGGTATTGTGGCCCAGCAGATCGTGGATTCCGGCCGAGTCATCGAGGACCTGGCAGAACGTCTCCAGGGCAGATACCTGGCTGATGATATTTACGATCCCAAGACCGGCGCCCTGTTGGTAAGCCGGGACAAGATGATGGATGAGCACGACGCCAAGAAGATTGTGGACGCCGGCTACACCGAGGTCAAGATTCGTTCCATCATCAACTGCCAGGCCAAGAACGGTGTCTGCGCCCGCTGCTACGGCGCCAACCTGGCCAACGGCCAGCCGGTTGCCATTGGTGAGGCTGTTGGTATTATCGCCGCTCAGTCCATTGGTGAGCCCGGTACCCAGCTGACCATGAGAACCTTCCACACTGGTGGTACTGTTACTGCTTCGGATATTACCCAAGGTCTGCCTCGTGTTGAGGAGCTGTTTGAGGCCAGAAAGCCTAAAAACGCCGCCGTTATCAGCCATGAGGACGGCGTGGTATCCTTTGAGAAGGATCCCAAGGGCGGCGACTTTGTGGTGGTTACCAATCCCGAAACCGGTGAGCGGTTTGAAAAACAGATCGTTTACGGCTCCACCCTGCGGGTTGCCGAGGGCGATGTAGTGCAGAAGGGCACCTTGATTACCGAAGGTTCGGTAGAGCCCAATGAGATTTTGGCTGTCCAGGGTCCTCTGGCCGTTCAGGAGTATCTGATCAAAGAGGTACAGAGAGTTTACCGTACCCAGGGTGTTGATATCAACGATAAGCACATCGAGGTCATTGTACGTCAGATGATGCGTAAGGTTAAGGTGGAGGAACAGGGTGACACCACACTGATTCCTGGCGCCAACATTGAGAAGAGCGAGTTTATCAAGGAAAATGAGCGGATTGACCAGCTCAACGCTGAAGACGGCGGCAACCGTCAGAAAGCTACCTGCATCCCTGTTCTTCTGGGTATCACCAAGGCATCTCTGGCAACTGAGTCCTTTATGTCCGCCGCCTCCTTCCAGGAGACCACCCGGGTACTGACCGAAGCTGCCATTAAGGGCAAGGTAGACCCGCTGATGGGACTTAAGGAAAATGTCATCATTGGTAAGCTGATTCCCGCCGGTACCGGTACGGTTCCCTATGACAGTGTATCGATTAAGCCTGTTGTGGAAAGCACTGTCAGTGAAATGACTGAATAAACCATAAAATCCGGGGAATAGTAGCAGTGCGCTGCTATTTTTCGGATGACAGGGCGGAATTTTCCGCTGGCGCTTGCTAGGATTTGTTTTTCCACCCATTTTGTGCTTTTGTCAAAAAAGTGAAGAAAAATCTCTGTTTTACCTAAAAAATCGGAGGAATTCCTGTTGACAAGCACAGATTGGTGCTGGTATAATTATAAATCGGGTAACGCCGTTTTGTCTGCTAAAAAGTGGCTGAGGGAGGACCCCTTGGCCCTTTTTAATATGTAAAAAAATTTTTAGTAAGGAGGTGCACTATGCCAACCTTTAACCAGCTCGTTCGCAAAGGTAGAGAGGCTGTTGAGAAGAAATCGACCGCTCCCGCTCTGCTTCGTGGATGGAACTCCAAGAAGAGAGTAGCAATCGATCAGAACTCCCCTCAAAAGAGAGGTGTGTGTACTGCAATCAGAACTCAAACACCTAAGAAACCTAACTCTGCGCTCAGAAAAGTTGCCAGGGTAAAACTTACCAATGGCATCGAGGCTTCCGCCTACATTCCTGGTATCGGCCACAACCTGCAGGAACACAGTGTTGTACTGATCCGTGGCGGTCGTGTTAAAGACCTTCCTGGTGTTCGTTACCACATCATTCGTGGTACCTTGGATGCTCAGGGTGTCGCTAAGAGAATGCAGGCTCGTTCCAAGTACGGAGCGAAGCGTCCGAAGAAGGCTGCTGGTAAGTAATAAAACCCCCACAGAAATCAACTGCTGCTACTGTAGTTAGCTTTATATATAGAGCTTCTGCATTGGCGCCGTCGGGAGTTTTGTCACTGTCCGAGTACCTATGATATCATTATGTGAAGGAGGGAAGCGAAGTGCCAAGAAGAGGTCAAACTGCAAAACGTGATGTATTGCCGGATCCACTTTACAAATCTAAACTGGTTACACGTCTGATCAACAACGTTATGTACGATGGTAAGAAAGGCGTGGCCCAGAAGATTGTTTATGGTGCCTTCGAAATTGTACAGGAAAAAACAGGGAAAGAGCCCCTGGAAGCTTTTGAGCAGGCAATGGAAAACATTATGCCTGTTTTGGAGGTTAAAGCCCGTCGTGTAGGCGGTGCTACCTATCAGGTACCCATGGAGGTGCGTCCTGAGAGACGTCAGACCCTGGGTCTGAGATGGATGACCACCTATGCCAGAACCCGTTCTGAAAGGACCATGCGGGAGCGTCTGGCTGGTGAGATTATGGATGCCATGAACGGTGCAGGCGGAGCTTGCAAGAAACGTGAAGACACCCATAAGATGGCTGAGGCCAACAAGGCTTTTGCCCACTACAGATATTAATTCTGTATATCGTTACAAATTTGTGCTGTTCCTGTCTGGCAGAGAGCCGGACAGGGATAGCTGGCTTTTAACAAGTTGAGTTTTTAAGGAGGACAATATGCCAAGAGACGTTGCACTTGAGATGACGCGCAATATCGGCATAATGGCCCACATTGACGCTGGTAAGACCACCACCACCGAGCGTATTCTGTATTATACAGGTATTAACCACAAAATCGGTGAGACCCATGATGGCAGTGCGACAATGGACTGGATGGCTCAGGAGCAGGAGAGAGGTATTACCATTACTTCGGCAGCGACTACAGCCTACTGGAAGGGCCATCGTATTAACATCATCGACACCCCTGGTCACGTGGACTTTACCGTTGAGGTTGAGCGTTCCCTGCGTGTATTGGACGGTTCTGTAACCGTTTTCTGTGCCAAGGGCGGCGTTGAGCCCCAGTCTGAAACGGTATGGCGTCAGGCGAACAAATACCGGGTACCCAGAATGGCTTATGTAAATAAGATGGACATTATGGGTGCTGATTTCTACCATGTAATCAAAATGATGCATGAGCGTCTGAAATGTAACGCTGTGCCCATTCAGCTGCCCATCGGTTCTGAGCAGTTCTTTAAAGGACTGATCGACCTGGTAGAGATGAAAGCGTATATTTACAACGATGAGCTGGGTAAAGATATTTCTGTTACCGAGATTCCTGAGGATATGAAGGAACTGGCTGACGAGTATCGTACCAAACTGCTGGAAGCTGTTTCTGAGCAGGACGAAGAGCTGATGATGAAATACCTCGAAGGTGAGGAGATCACCGAAGAGGAGATCAAGAGATGCATTCGGAAAGCTACCATCGCCAATGAGATGGTACCTGTTTGTTGTGGTACTTCCTACCGCAACAAAGGTGTACAGAAGTTGCTGGACGCCATCGTAGAGTATATGCCCGCTCCTACTGATATTGAGAATATCAAGGGCGTCAACCCCGACACCGAAGAGGAAGAGGAGAGACCTTCTTCTGATAAGGCTCCTTTCGCGGCGTTGGCATTCAAGATTGCAACCGATCCCTATGTGGGTAAACTCTGCTTCTTCCGGGTTTATTCCGGTACCATTGAGGCAGGTGCCACCGTTTATAACTCTGTAAAACGGAACAACGAGCGTTTGGGCCGTATTCTGCAGATGCACGCCAACCACAGAAAAGATATCGATACCTGCTACGCCGGTGATATCTACGCTGCTGTTGGTTTGAAGAACACTACAACTGGTGACACCCTGTGTGATCCCAAGGCTCCTATTATCCTCGAGTCTATGGAGTTCCCTGAGCCTGTTATCCGGGTAGCCATTGAGCCCAAGACCAAAGCTGGTCAGGAGAAAATGGGTATCGGCCTGGCAAAACTGGCTGAGGAGGATCCCACCTTCCGGACCTACACCGATGAGGAAACCGGACAAACCATTATCGCTGGTATGGGTGAGCTCCACCTGGAGATCATTGTGGACCGTCTGCTGCGTGAGTTCAAAGTGGAAGCCAATGTTGGTAAGCCACAGGTTGCTTACAAGGAAACCGTTCGCAAACATGCTGATGTGGATATGAAATATGCCCGTCAGTCCGGTGGTAAAGGTCAGTATGGTCACGTTAAGATCAAACTGGATCCCAACGAGAGTGGCAAGGGCTACGAGTTCAAAAACGAGATCGTGGGCGGTGCTATTCCCAAGGAATATATTCAGCCTATCGATCAGGGTATCCGTGGCGCTATGATGTCTGGTGTTCTGGCTGGCTATCAGGTTGTGGACTGCATCGTTACTCTGTACGATGGTTCTTACCATGAGGTTGACTCCTCTGAGATGGCATTTAAGATTGCCGGTTCTATGGCCTTCAAAGAGGCTATGCGTAAGGCTGATCCTGTTCTGCTGGAACCCATTATGCTGGTTACTGTCAATACTCCTGAGGACTACATGGGCGATGTTATGGGCGACCTGAACTCCCGTCGTGGTCAGATTCAGGGTATGGACGCTGTGTTCGGCGCTCAGGAGATTCGTGCTCTGGTTCCCCTGTCTGAGATGTTCGGTTATTCCACCGACCTGCGAAGCAAAACTCAGGGCCGTGGTAACTACACCATGGAGCCTCACAGCTATATTGAGGTACCCAAGTCCATTGCCGAGAAAATTATCAGCGACCGCACCAAAAAAGCCTAAGGTTTTTCATCTGACGGCTTGCATTTTACCTGTAGAATTGCTACAATACAAATTGTAGCCCAATTGATACGATGCCCCAAAATAATCCAAAATAAAGGGAGGAACATTTAGAATGGCTAAGGCTAAATTTGAAAGAAATAAGCCCCATATTAACATTGGTACCATTGGCCACGTAGACCATGGTAAAACCACTCTGACCGCTGCTATCACCAAAACTCTGGGTCTGCAGGGCAAGGCAGAGTACACCGCTTACGATATGATCGATAAGGCTCCTGAGGAGAGAGAGCGTGGTATTACCATCAATACCGCTCACGTTGAGTATGAGACCGAGAAACGTCACTACGCTCATGTTGACTGCCCCGGACATGCCGACTATGTTAAGAACATGATCACCGGTGCCGCTCAGATGGATGGTGCTATCCTGGTTGTTTCTGCCGCTGATGGCCCCATGCCTCAGACTCGTGAGCACATCCTGCTGGCTCGTCAGGTAGGCGTTCCCTACATCGTTGTATTCATGAACAAGGTTGACCAAGTTGACGATCCCGAGCTGCTGGAACTGGTAGAGATGGAGATTCGTGAGCTGCTGTCTGCCTATGATTTCCCTGGTGATGATATTCCCATTATCAAGGGTTCCGCTCTGGCTGCTCTGGAAGCTCCCGATGATCTGTCTGATCCCGCTTACGCTCCTATTCTTGCGTTGATGGATGCTGTTGACGATTATATCCCCACTCCTGAGCGTAAAGCCGATCTGCCTTTCCTGATGCCTATCGAGGACATCTTCACCATTACCGGACGTGGTACTGTTGCAACTGGTAGAGTTGAGCGTGGCCAGCTGAAGACCGGTGATGAGGTTGAGATCGTTGGTCTGGCTGAGGAGAACAAGAAGACTGTTGTTACCGGTATTGAGATGTTCCGTAAGATTCTGGACTACGCTGAGGCTGGTGATAACATCGGTGCTCTGCTGCGTGGTATTCAGAGAACTGAGATCCAGAGAGGTCAGGTTCTGTGTAAACCAGGTTCCATTCATCCCCACACCAAATTCCGTGGTCAGGTTTACGTTCTGAAACAGTCTGAGGGTGGACGTCACACTCCTTTCTTCAACAACTACAGACCTCAGTTCTACTTCAGAACCACCGACGTTACCGGCGTAATCTCTCTGCCCGAGGGTGTTGAGATGTGTATGCCTGGCGATAACGTTGAGATGGATGTTGAACTGATCTCCCCAATCGCTTGCGAAGAGGGTCTGCGTTTCGCTATTCGTGAAGGCGGCCGTACCGTTGGTTCTGGTGTAGTTATCAAGATCAACAACTAATCATTGCCCTTTTAAAGGCTGCAAACTCGAAAGAGTTTGCAGCCTTTTTTGTTGTTGGCTGGTATTTAAAGGGCCTGGTTCTATCATCTCACTCTCCATGAAAAGACCTTGATTTGTCCAATTGGCCAAAAGAAAAAGTCAGTCACCCAATTTTTGGTTGGCCAACACAAAATCGTCACATGGCTGCGGCATACTTTAGTGGTCAGTGATTCACAGGTGTATTAACCTGTTTTATAATAAGGAGGTTTTTTCATGTCATTGCGAGAAAAGTTAGCCAAGGTTCCTGTCAAATGGGCAGCGCCTGCCCTTGTGGCGGCAATAGCGGTTGGGGCTGTTGCTTTTGGTGCCATGCCCCTTATGGCCGCCGATGAGGAAACTACCACTGTGTATAAAGAAACACAGGTGGAACGGGGAGATATTACTGTAGGGGTGACCGAAACTGGTACCGCTACCATAGACGCTGAGGGGGTTAGTTTTGGTTATAATGTGGCCATCGAGGAGATCTATGTGAAAGCAGGCCAGACGGTACAAGAGGGGGATGTACTGGCCAAATTGGATATCAGCGATCTGTCTGATGATCTGGCGGCAGCCCAACTGGATTTATCCAAGGCGGAAGCTGCTCTGGAACAGGCAAAGATCGATCAGCAGCTAAATCTGATTACAGCAGAGCTCAATTATCAAACCAACAGCAGTTTGACCGAAACAGCGGAGTCCACCTACAATGCCACCATAGATGAATTGGAGTACAATGTGGCTACCTATGCCAATACCATTGATGATCTGGAGGATCAGATATCCGACTACAACAGCATCAAAAAAGGCGATGCAACCACCGAAAAAGAAATTTCTGATTTACAGGATGCCATGGATGCAGCCAAAGCTGAGTGGGAGGCAGCGCTGGCGGAAGACAGCGGCAAAACCGAAGTGGAAATTGAGGAATTGAAGTCCGCATATCAAAAAGCCCAGGAGAAATATGAGATGGCGGTGGAAAGCTATGAGGAAAAGCTGGACAGCGCTGATGAGCAGATTGAAAAGTTGGAGAATGAGTTGGATGCTGCCAAGCTCCAATATAGTTCCGCTGTGGCTCAGCTCAACGCCAAAGAGCTGCAGGCACAAGCGGACATGGAGAGTGATTTAATCACTGGGGCCAACGCTCAGACCTTATATGATATCGAAGTAGCCCAGCTCAACAACAATGTAACCAGCGCCCAACTCAGTGTGGAAGAGGCTGTCCTCAAACTGAGCCAGCTGCAGGAGTACGCTACAGATGGGCTGTTAAAAGCGCCATGCAGCGGACTGGTTATGTCGGTTTCCTACAGTGCGGGAGATGAGGTGACAGCAGGATCGGCCATTGTGACCATTGCCAACAGTGAAAATGTCTATGTCAATGTTTCCATCGCCCAGGAGGATATCGCCAGCATCTCTTTGGGCAGTCCAGTCAATGTGCAGCTCAGTGCCTATGAGGGGAAATTTACCGGCGCAGTTGACAGTATTTCGGTGACTCCTGCCAGAACCAATGCCTCCACTGTCAGCTACAATGTGTCAGTCAAGCTGGAGGGGGATACCCAGTCGGTATATGAGGGCATGACGGGGGATGTGACTTTTGTCACCAAAGAAATTACCGATGTGCTCTATGTATCCAACAAAGCGGTAACTGCCCAGGACGGCAAAAACTATGTAAAAATGAAGGATGAAAATGGAGAAATCCAGACAGTCGAGGTGACTACTGGCTTTTCTGACGGCAAAAATGTGGAGATTACCTCGGGTCTTTCGGAAGGGGATACGGTTCTGATTGAGAGCCAGGTGAGAAGCTGATGCAGCTGACAGAAATTTTCCGACTGGTTTGGATCAACATTACCGAAAATAAATGGAAGGTGATGCTCACCTCTCTGGGAATTATTGTAGGGGCAGCCACCATTGTGCTGGTTATAGCCATTGGCCGGGGGGGCCAGATGGATGTGGAAGACCAGTTTAAAAACCTCAACGCCGGCGCCATTGATATCACCTACCAGCAGTCTGGCGGAGGGATGTCCGGCGGTGGACTGGGAGGGGGTATGATGATGCCTATGGCCGGAGGCGGCGGTGGGGCTCCTACCGGCAGCCGGGGTGGCGCTATGGCTGGTGGTATGCCTGGAGGCTTTGGCATGAACACCGAGAACATCACCCTCACCCAGGACGATGTGGACGATATTCTTCTTTTTGTTCCAGATGTGAGCCAGGCAACCATAACAGCCACAGCTGAGAAAGGGGTAACCGGCGGCGATCTGGAGGAGGAAGCCAACTACACCATTGCCGGGGTCAAGCCAGAATATTTGGAAATGAGCAATCTCAGTCTGGCGATTGGAGACTTTATTACCGAGGAGGATGACACCAACTGTGAAAAGGTGGCGGTGATCGGGTACAGTCTGGCTGAGGAAATTTTCGGCAGTGTTATGGAGGCCTATGACAGTGTCATTTATATAGACGGGCGCTCTTATGTGATAAATGGGGTATTGCAGCAGATGGGAAATATGTCGGCGGGGATCAACCCGGACGACGCCATTTTTATTCCCTATGATACAGCCATTAAATATGTCATGGGACGGGATGTTTCCCCGCAGA
Source organism: uncultured Clostridia bacterium (assembly GCA_944387315.1). GTDB lineage: Bacteria > Bacillota > Clostridia > Oscillospirales > Ruminococcaceae > CALXEL01. Next base: position 16,322 of record CALXEL010000069.1, on the reverse strand, counting down.
TTACAGTCATTGCCGAGGATGTAAGCGAAGTGCCCCAGGTGATGGAAAATATCCAGACGGTATTGGGGGAAACCTATAAAAACGCTACCTTCACCCTCACCGACGCAGGCAGTAAGATGGAAGCAGCCACCCAAAGCGCCGATACTCTTTCCATGCTGCTCTTTTCGGTAGCCAGCATCGTATTTATTGTGGGTGGTATCGGCATTATGAATGTACTCTTTGTATCGGTACAGGAACGCACCACTGAAATTGGTATTTTAAAAGCCCTGGGCAGCTCACGCAGGGATATTTTGCTGGAATTTCTCATTGAGGCCAATATGATCAGTACCATTGGAGGCATACTGGGGGTAATTGCCAGCGCCGCACTGCTGCCGGTTGTGGAGTACTTTGGCATGCGGGTGGAACCCTCCTTCACCGGTGGGGTCATGGCACTGTTGTTTGCCATTTTCACTGGTACGGTATTTGGCTTTTATCCTGCCTATAAAGCGGCTTCCTTGATTCCCATTGAAGCCCTGAACCATGAATAGGAGGGGAATTGTAATGAAAAAGTTCCTTTATCCTCTGGTACTGGCGGTTTTGCTGACCGGCTGTGCCACAGGAGAAAATACCTCCTCTCAGTCAGCTGCCCTGAAAGAAAACCAGAGCCAATATTATGGACGGGTTACCCAGGTTGTGGGCAATGAGGTCACTTTGGAAATTGGCACCTTAGCTGAGACAGGGGCTGCTGAGGTGGGGCTTTCAGAAGATGAGACCCAATTGGATCAGGCAGAAGAAGCCGTCCAATCCGATCAAATGCCGGAAGGACGCCCTTCAGGTGGTGAGAGACCCATGGGCCAGCAGTCTGGTCAGGAAAGCGAAGGGGAAGTGACCCAGCAGCCTGGGCAGTCCCAGCAAGACTTTCAAGGAGGCCGGGAGGCTATGGGGGTGGCTTTGACCTATACAGGGGAGGAACGTCAAATCACAATACCGGTGGGCGTACCAGTGAGCCGCACCATGGGTGAAAGCAAAATGGAAAGTGATTTTACCCTGCTTTCCACCGATCAGATTGTATTGGTGACCCAACAGACCGATGGAGATCAGTCGGTGGTGGTTGCTGTAGAAATTTTAGGTTAGGAGGTGCTGCAATGGAAAACATGATTGAGATGCGGGGCATCTGCAAATCCTACCAAATGGGGGAGGAAGAGCTGCCAGTTTTAAAGGATATTTCCCTCACAGTGGGAAAGGGAGAGTTTCTGGCGATTCTAGGACCTTCCGGTTCAGGCAAGTCCACCTTGATGAATATTATTGGCTGTATGGATCGCTGTGACCAGGGGGAATATTTTTTGGATGGAAATGCCATCCATCAGTGTAGTGAAAAACAGCTTACCGATGTCCGCAACCGGGAAATCGGCTTTATCTTTCAGAAATATTATCTGATTCCCCGATATACAGTGATGCAGAATATTACCATGCCCTTGTTGATTCGGGGCATGGGACACCGGGAAGCTGAGAAAAAATGCGAGGAAACCATTGAGATGCTAGGGCTGAGCCAGCGGGTAGGTCACCGTCCCAGTGAGCTCTCCGGTGGTCAGCAGCAGCGGGTGGCCATTGCCAGAGCTCTTGTAGGAGAACCAGCCATTTTGCTGGCGGATGAGCCTACTGGCGCCCTGGACCGGGCCACCGGTCTGGAAGTCCTGGACCTTTTTGAAAAGCTTAACGCTATGGGCAATACCATTGTTATGATTACCCATGACTTGCAGGTGGCATCTCATGCCCACCGGGTGGTAAAAATCGTGGATGGCCAGCTGTTTGATTCCGATGGGCAACTTCCTGTTTGACAAAGGGAAAAACAGGTGCTATACTAGCCTTGCAAATAAAAAACAGTCTGTTTCAGGGCGGGGTGAAATTCCCCACCGGCGGTAATGGGCCATTGGCCACAAGTCCGCGAGCGTACAGCCGATTGGGTGTGATTCCCAAACCGACGGTAGAGTCCGGAAGAAAGAAACAGGTGCATCCGGCCGCCCCATAGCACTTGTGGGCGCGGACAGCTTATGTACCCTAACGCCTTTGCAGATATTCTGTAAAGGCGTTTTTTGCATCCCCGAAGCAGGCCTCTTAGACAGAAAGGGGTTTCTTCTATGACCAATTCCGTACACAGCCAAACAACCTTTAAAACCAGAAAAATGGTGGTAACAGCCATGTTGGCGGCGGTTTCCTCGGTACTGATGTTTTTCAGCTTCAATGTGCCGCTGATGCCCAGCTTTATCAAGATGGATTTTTCCGAGCTGCCGGCACTGATTGCCTCCTTTGCACTGGGACCGGTGTCCGGCGTCACCGTCTGCCTCATCAAAAATCTGGTCAATCTCTTCTTTTCCACTACAGGGGGAGTGGGGGAGCTTTCCAACTTTTTGCTTGGTTCTCTCTTTGTTGCGCCTGCCGGCATTATCTATCGGAAACTGAAAGGACGTAAGGGCGCTCTCATCGGCTCTCTGGTTGGAGCTCTCACCATGGCCCTGGTCAGCGTACTGACCAACTACTATGTGGTGTATCCTATCTACACTGGTTTTCTTCCCATGGAGACCATTATGGGGCTGTACCAGACTATCAACCCTTCGGTGGAAAACCTGTGGCAGGCGCTGCTCATGTTCAATATGCCCTTTACTTTCCTCAAGGGAATGGCCAGCGTTGCCATTACTTTTGCTATCTACAAAAAGATTTCCCCCATCCTGAAAAAGGAATAGGAGAAAATCCTGTTGACATTTTATAAAAAGTGCTGTAAAATGTCGTATTGTAAATTGAATACTACCCTTATCAAGAGTGGCGGAGGGATCAGGCCCTGTGATGCCCGGCAACCTGCTGTTTTCAGCAAGGTGCCAATTCCTGCGGGTTTAACCGAGAGATGAGGATTTCCTGTAAAAGCTCGGTGTTCCACCGGGCTTTTTTTGCGGCGAAAAGTTGACAGTTTTCTTCTGAAAATTATTGTTGACACAGACGCCAACGGGAAGAATTGGCAAGGGTATGGCTCAATTGCGAAAACAATTTCATCTGTTTTTGAAAGGAGAAAATTATGTCACGTTATCTTTTTACTTCTGAATCTGTTACCGAGGGCCATCCCGATAAAATCTGCGATCAGATTTCTGATGCGGTACTGGATGCCATCTTTGCCCAGGATCCCTATGCTCGGGTGGCCTGTGAAACTACCTGTACCACCGGTATGGTAAATATTATGGGTGAGATCTCCACCAGCTGCTATGTGGACATTCCCAAAATTGCCCGAGGGGTGATCCGGGACATTGGGTATGACCGGGCCAAATATGGTTTTGACTGTGACACCTGCGGCGTGGTAACCTGTATTGACGAGCAGTCCAGCGACATCGCCCTGGGTGTGGACAAGGGACTGGAAGCCAAAGAAGGAGAGGTTGCGGACAACCTTGTAACTGGCGCTGGAGACCAGGGAATGATGTTTGGCTTTGCCTGTGATGAGACCCCTGAGCTGATGCCTATGGCTATTTCCATGGCTCACAAGCTGGCCAAACAGCTGGCTAAGGTGCGGAAAGACGGCACCCTGCCCTATCTGCGTCCCGATGGAAAAACCCAGGTGACAGTGGAATATGTGGATGAAAAACCCGTTCGCATTGACACTGTGGTTATCTCCAATCAGCACGCTCCCGAGGTGGAGATGGAAACCATTCGCAAAGATATTATTCAGCATGTCATCCAGACAGTTATCCCTGCCCATCTGCTGGATGAAAATACAAAGATTTATGTAAATCCCACTGGACGTTTTGTTATTGGTGGGCCTCAGGGAGACAGCGGACTCACCGGCAGAAAGATTATTGTAGACACCTATGGTGGATATGGCCGTCATGGAGGCGGTGCTTTCTCGGGTAAAGACCCCACCAAGGTGGACCGTTCTGCTGCGTATGCAGCCCGTCATGTGGCCAAGAACATTGTAGCGGCCAAACTGGCCTCCAAATGCGAGGTACAGCTGGCCTATGCCATTGGTATTGCCAAACCAGTTTCCATTAATGTGAATACCTTCGGTACCGGTGTAGTTTCGGATGAGCAGTTGGCACAAGCAGTGGAAAAGGTATTTGACCTTCGTCCTGAGGCCATTATTAAGGCGCTGGACCTGCGTAAACCGATCTATCGGCAACTGGCCGCCTATGGACATATGGGCCGGGAGGACCTGGGGGTAAGCTGGGAGAAAACCGATAAAGTAGAGGAAATTCGACAGGTTGTTGGTCTGTAAGTCCTTTTTCTTCAGAAACGGCGCCGCTACAGCGGCGCCGTTTTTTATGTGTGATGGCCAGCTGAACTTTTTGGTGAAATTGTTAATTTTAGGGCAAAATGCTTTCTTTTTCGTACTTTTTGTGGTATCCTCAGTAAAGGTGGGGAGCTTGCCCCCTCCTTTTGTGAGTCTGCGAAAAATAGTGGATGGTAAAAAATTTATTCTTAATTAGTGTTGCATATTTTCTAATTTTATTGCTTATCTGTTAAAAGATTTTAACGAAAATTGGGTAAAAACAGCAGGCTTGCTTTCGAAAAACTTGATTTTTACCCAATATAAGGGTATAATATAAAACAATCATACAGTGGCGAAGCGTCGCTGAGTGGAGAGGAGTTGATGAGTTTGGCTCGCAAAACCTGCACAGGCGTCGAGGGAGAGAAGGAGACGCAATGCGGAAATAGCGGGACAGAAGAGGATGCAATTTCAACTGTTGTATCTGATCACAAGCGTCCAAGGGACCCCAGCAAGGCTTATAAGCTATGTTATATTACCGGTATCAGACTGATCCGGATGAAGAGACGGACTGTTAAAAAACTCAGGACTACCAGTGTTAAGCTGGCAAAAGGACTCAGAGAGCAGACGTCTGTTCTGTTGCGCAAACTGAAAGCATTCAGCAGAACCACCAGACAGGAGCTGACCGCACCGGTTTGTACTGGTTTCGAATGGACCATACACTTTGAGGAGGAGTATCGGCAGGCGAAAAAAGAGGGACGGCAGGCCCAATATTTGGCTGCTTGTTTTGCCCGCGGCTTTAAAGCTTGCACCAATGCTTCTACCAAGGCGTTCAATTATGCCGCTCCCGCTGCGGCGATCTGTCTTTTGTTATTCACTATTTCTTTCTGTAATAATCTGACTATTGCATTGGCTGTTGAGTACAATGGCGAGCAGATTGGCTATGTACAGAGTGAGGCGGATTTCGATAGGGCAGAGACAGAGATGAAAGCTCGTATTATGTACGAGGAGTATGTCTATCCTGAGGACGCGATTCCGCGTTTTTCTTTGACAATCATCAATGAGGATCAGCTAACCTCAGAAGATGAATTAACCGACCAGATTATTCGTGCTTCAGGCAATGAACTGACCGAAGGCTATGGGCTGTACATTGACAACCGTTTCATTGGCGCTACCACTGAGGAAGGGGCTATTGAAACTATGCTGGCCTCGATCAAAGCGGAGTATGCCACAGGCGATCCCACTGAGGAAATCAGTTTTGTGACAGAGCCTGATATTAAAGAGGGCCTTTATCCGGTTTCTTCTATTCTGGATGTAGGTGATCTGGAAGAAGAAGTACAAAAGGATGAGACTGAGGAACGTACCTATACTGTACAGAAGGGTGACGCGCCAACGCTGATCGCTCAGAAGTACAATATGGCGTACTCAGATCTGAAAGCTTTGAATCCGGATATTGAAACCAAACTGTTAATTGGTCAGGAAGTGCTCATTGAGAAATCTGTACCCCTTTTGGGTGTTCAGGTGACTAAAACAGAAGTTTACAATGAGGAAACTCCCTTTACCATTACCCATGTACAGGATCCTACCCAGCTGCAAGGGTACACCAAAGTATTGCAGGTGGGTCAAAAGGGACTCAATGAAATCACTGCCAAGGTAACCTATGTTGACGGCGTGGAAGAAAGCCGCGAAATTATAGAAACCAAAGTGCTCAAAGAACCAGTGGAAGAAAAGATGGCCATTGGTGGTAAGGAGCCTTTGCAGCAGCTGCCAGCCAGTGCTATGAGCAGCGAAAGCAACTTTATCTGGCCAGTGGATGGAGGATATGTAAGCTGTGGTTTCTATGGGTATTATAACCATGGCGGTATGGATATTGCGTCCAAGGCTGGTACAGCTATTCGGGCAGCGGCTTCTGGTACAGTAGTAACTGCTACCTATTACACCACTGGTCCCTATGGCAAGTATGTGGTTATTGACCATGGCGGCGGCGTGAAAACTCTGTACGCCCACAATAGTGCGGTTCATGTCCAGGTTGGACAATGGGTCAACCAAGGCCAGTTGATTGCTTCTATGGGCCGAACCGGTAACGCAAGCGGAAACCATTGTCACTTTGAAATTATTATCAATGGTGTACGCCAAAACCCTGCCAACTATATTGGCACCAGTTATAATCGATAGTAAATTTCCTAAAGAGCTCCGTAATACACGGGGCTCTTTTTTTATTTTTTATACCCAACAAAATGAAAAAAGAATCAAAAAAAGCAGTAATTTCAGCTTTTTAGGAAGATATTGTAAAAAAGAGTTGTATCTTTTGAGAAGATATAATAAAATAGATGAGGCAATTGGGAAATAGGAGAGGAGTGGAAATCTATGCTGCATTTGTTTATTGTGAACCCTATAGCGGGAAAAGCGGATGCCACCGCCTATTTAGTCCCCAAGCTGCGGGAGACTTTATCTTCTTTATCCATTGATGCAAAGATTGTCTATACTCGTTATGCAGGACATGGTACTGCAATCGCTAGGGAATATGCCCGTCGTGGAGAACCGGTACGCCTTTATGCCTGTGGAGGAGATGGTACCCTAAATGAAATAATTGCAGGTGCTTTTGGCTACCCAAATGTACAGGTGGCACCAGTTCCCTGTGGTTCCGGCAATGATTTTATTAAGAGTTTTGGCAATCAGCAGGATTTTTTGAATATTCCGGCACTGATTGAGGGAGAACCAGTTACCATTGATTTAATGGAAGCGGACGGTAGAGTGGCGGTTAATATCTGCTCAGTGGGTTTGGACGCCCAGGTGGCATACGGAGCTTCTCGCTTTCGCAGAGTTCCCTTTTGTGGAGGGTCCATGGCTTACCATCTATCTGTTTTAGAAAGTTTGGGTTCCCATTTGGGACACCATCTTACCATACAAGTGGATGATGAGGTCTTTCAAGGGGAATATCTGCTGGCGTGTATGGCCAATGGCCAATATTATGGGGGCGGCTATCGCAGTACCCCTTTGGCCAGTTTAAATGATGGATTGCTGGATGTGGTACTGGTTAAAAAGGTGAGCAGGCTTAAAATTGCCAGTATTATTGCTCGTTACAAGGCGGGAACCCACTTTGTTGAGCAGCAGATTGATCCACGTCTTTCTCAATGGGTAACTTTCCGTCGGGCAAGTCAGGTGTCCATTCGATCAGAGTATGACTTTATTGCCAACTTGGATGGGGAGTGTGGTCCCAGACACACTTTTTCGGTACGGATTCTTCCACAAGCTGGTTGCTTGGTACTTCCCAAGCCTTTGGCTGCCCGGTATCGGCAGCAAACAATCAACAGTTTAGTTGTGGAATAAAAAACAATATTTCAGAATGAAATTCCCACATGGTGGGAATACTCTGGTTGCTGCTGAAAAAAATATTTTATTTTTCTAGTAATTTTCGTAAAGCTATTTTGCGCTTTTTTTTTGAGGGTATAAGTGATATACTAGTACTGATATGAAGTTGTTTTAGAGGAGAATGTGGTTTGGAAAGATTTGTTGTCGAAGGAGGCGCGGTTCTTCGGGGAGAAGTGACCATCAGCGGTGCGAAAAACGCTGTTGTTGCCATTATTCCCGCCACCGTTTTGGCTAAGGATCGCTGCGTCATCGAAAATATCCCAAACATCAGTGATGTGACAGTGCTGTTCAAAATCCTTCGCGAGATGGGAGCGACTGTCAGACTGCTCGGCAAAACCACCGTTGAGATAGATACCACCAATATTCGGGAGCCGGTTGTGCCCCATGAGCTTGCCAAGTATTTGAGAGCTTCCTATTATTTTTTGGGTTCTCTTTTGGGACGCTGCAACCGGGCCAGCGTAGCCATGCCCGGAGGGTGTAATTTTGGGGTCCGCCCTATCGATCAGCATATCAAAGGTTTTGAGGCGCTGGGAGCACAAGTTTCTATTGATTATGGTATGATCAACGCCCAGGCGGAGGAACTGATTGGCGCCCATATCTATTTTGATGTAGTTTCGGTGGGAGCTACTATCAATGTGATGTTGGCGGCAGTTAAGGCCAAAGGCGTTACCATTTTGGAGAATGTGGCCAAAGAACCGCACATTGTAGATCTGGCGAACTTTTTAAACTCTATGGGTGCGGATATCCGAGGTGCGGGTACCGATGTGATTAAAATTCATGGAGTGGATGTGCTGCGAGGAACAACCTATTCCATTATTCCAGACCAGATTGAGGCGGGTACCTATATGGTGGCTGCTGCCGCTACTGGGGGAGATGTGCTCATTAAGAATGTCATCCCCAAGCATTTGGAAGCCATCACTGAGAAGCTTTCCAAAGCTGGCGCACAGGTGACAGAATATGATGATTCCATCCGATTTACCCGTACTGGGCCTTTGGAAAAGGTCAATATTAAAACAATGCCTCATCCTGGGTTCCCAACGGATATGCAGCCACAAATTGCCACTATGCTCTGTAAGGCAAATGGCACCAGTATTATTACAGAGGGTGTGTGGGACAACCGTTTTAAATATGTGGACGAGCTACGGCGCATGGGAGCCTCCATTCAGGTAGATGGCAAGGTAGCGGTTATTGAAGGCGTAGAATGTCTGACCGGCGCACCGGTCCGGGCTTTGGATTTGCGCGCGGGAGCCGCTATGTTGATTGCGGGTCTTATGGCAGAAGGTACCACAGTCATTGAGGATATTCATCACATAGAGCGTGGGTATGAGGACCTCACCGGCAAACTGAATCATTTGGGTGCCAACATAAAAAAAGTGACGGTGCCTGAAGAACAGGTTGCCAAAGCGCTGTAACGATTTGTAAGGGGACAGGGCTTTTCGCGGCGGCGAAATCCCTGTCCTGTTTTTTGCTTTTTGGAGGGAATGGCAGAAATGGCACGATTTTGTCCTCTGTTCAGTGGAAGCAGCGGAAATGTCAGTTACATAGGCACCAGTTCAGAAGGAATTTTGGTGGATGCGGGAGTATCCTGCCGGGCGCTGACCCAGGCGTTGGAAGCCCGTCAGATTTTACCGGAAAAACTGCGAGGGATTTTTATTACCCACGAACATGTGGATCATGTCCGGGGATTAAAGGTGTTTTTAAAAAAATATTCTATTCCAGTATACGCTACAGCCGCTACGCTGGAATATCTTTCTCAAAATGATTTGGTGCCCGCCACAGCCCAGTTAGAAGTTATGGACGAAAAAGGAGTGGCCTTTGCCAATTTACAGGTCACCTGTTTTTCCACTCCCCATGACGCGGCAGACAGCGTAGGCTATCGCATTCAGTTGGGAGATGATCGGTTGATTGGTGTCGCCACCGACCTGGGCCATGTTTCGGATACAGTTCGGCAGGGAATTACCGGATGTGATCTGGTTTTGTTGGAGTCAAATTACGATACCGGAATGCTGCGCTGTTCCTCCTATCCCTATCCTCTCAAACAGCGCATTGCCTCCCAGAACGGACACCTGTCCAACGACTGCTGCGCCGATGAGATCAACCGGCTAATGGAGCGGGGTTCTACCCGGTTTGTACTTGCGCATCTCAGCAAAGAAAACAACATGCCCTCTTTGGCTTACCAAACGATTTCCAGCGCCTTGGAACGAAATGGATACCAGAAGGGCAGGGATTTCACTTTGGAAGTGGCGCCCCGCTGCCAGCCAGGGGAAATGACAATCTTTTAGAAGGAGAAATGAGGGTGCTGACCGTTCATTTGATCGCCGTAGGGAAGATAAAGGAAAAATATCTCACCGACGCCTGTGGAGAATATATTAAGCGTTTGGGGGGCTTTTGCCGGGTAATAGTTACCGAGGTGGAGGAATATCGGTTGCCGGACAACCCTTCCCCAGCTATGGTGGAACAGGGAGTTGTAGAGGAAGGAAAACGGATCGCCGCAAAAATTCCTGCCGGCAGCGCCTTAATTACCCTGTGTATCGAGGGAACACAGTACAGCTCCCCACAACTGGCCCAAACCATTTCGGATCTGGCCCTGGGGGGATGCTCCACCCTTACCTTTGTAATCGGTGGTTCCAATGGCTTGTGGTCCCAGCTGAAAGCCGATTCCCGTATCCGGCTTTCTATGTCTAAAATGACCTTTCCTCACCAACTGGCCCGGGTGATGCTGTTGGAACAGATTTATCGGGCCATGACCATCAACGCTCATCACAAGTATCATAAATAGCCCAAAGAGGACCGGACAGGAATATCTGTCCGGCTTTTTTACAGAGAGGCCCCGGAGAAAAAGCAGTTGTGAATTTCGACAATTTTTCATGGGACTGAGAGGGTGAGACAGTCAAAAGGGAAAAACTTTTTTCACAGGGAAAAAAATCCCCGTTTCTATGGACAAAGGCTTGAGACTTGGGTATAATATAGCAAATAGCAACCTTTAAGTTGGTCCTGTGAGGCTGACAAGGCAGCGGCTTTAAGTGAAAAAGACAGCATCTGTCCCCGGGACAGGTGCCATTGGGTGAAAGCTTGCGACCTTTCTGCTTCCAGGGCAGGATGGTCTTTTTTTTGTGTATCAAAATAGAGCCTCTGAAAACCAATCAAAGGAGAGACCGGCGATGTTTGAGGAAAAAAACATAATTCTGGATGAGCCGGCTGTGGGCCGGGCCATCACCCGTATCTCTTTCGAAATTGTAGAGCGAAATAAAGGCGCTGAGGACCTGTGTGTGGTAGGCATCATGGGAGGCGGGGTCTATCTGGCCCGCCGGATTGCCGCTAAAATCAGCGAGATTGAGGGCCGCCCTGTGGATTGTGGCCAACTGGACATCACCCCCTTTCGGGATGACGGTATCCCTCCGGCGGAATACCAGGACCGTTCCCAGCTTGGCTTTGATATCACCGACAAGCGGGTGGTGCTGGTGGATGATGTAATCTACACCGGCCGCAGTGTGCGGGCTGCCATCGAGGCGTTGATGAGCCGGGGACGTCCCCGGAACATTCAGTTGGCGGCGTTGGTGGACCGGGGACACCGGGAGCTACCCATCCGGCCGGACTTTATTGGGAAAAACCTGCCTACCTCTTCAGAGGAGCAGGTAAAAGTGACCACCAAGGAGCGGGATGGAGCGGACAGTGTTTCCATTTGGCGAAGCACCAAAGAAAGGGGATAGGACAGTGGAAACCATCTTCATTAAAGGAGTGCGGATTCTGGACCCGGCCCAGGGACGGGATGAGATGGGAAATATCCTGATTACCGATGGGAAGATCGCGGCTGTGGGCCAGGTTGCCCAGCCGGACGGGGCCCAGATCATTGATGGCACCGGCCTTTGTGCTTCCCCGGGCTTTGTGGACATCCATGTCCATCTGAGAGACCCAGGGTTTACCCACAAGGAGGATATCTTCTCCGGCTGTCGTGCAGCTGCCGCAGGAGGCTTTACCGCTGTGGCCTGTATGCCCAATACCAATCCCCCTCTGGACACCCCTCAGTCTTTGACTCAGCTGCTGGAGCGGGCAAAAGCGGCAGACGCCCGGATTTATCCGGTGGCTGCCATCACCCGGGGCCAGCAGGGGGCTGAGCTATGTGACTACCCTGCCTTGCAGGCGGCGGGAGCGGTGGCTATCAGCGATGACGGCAGACCGGTGAAGAACGCCGCCATTATGGAAGAGGCCATGAAACAGGCCTATGCCCTCCACCTGTCGGTAATCAGCCACTGTGAGGATTTGGACATTATTGATGGGGGCATTATCCACAAGGGCTCTGTTTCAGAGGAACTGGGGGTCAAGGGAATGGACCGGGCCAGCGAGGACTCTGTCACCGCCCGGGAAATCGCCCTGGCGGCGGCCACAGGCACCGCCATCCACATCGCCCATGTCTCCACCCAGGGATCGGTTGCCCTGATCCGGGACGCCAAACGGCGGGGCGTGCAGGTCACCTGTGAGACTGCCCCCCACTATATGCTGCTGACCCATGAGGAGCTGCGCCGGCGGGACGCCAACTGGAGGATGAATCCCCCCCTGCGGGAGCGGGAGGACTGCCAGGCCATTGTGGAGGGGGTCCGGGACGGCACCATCGACGCCATCATTACCGACCACGCCCCTCATGCTCCACAGGAGAAGGCAGATTTTCTGAAGGCGCCCAACGGCATTATCGGGTTGGAAACCAGTTTCGCCGCCAGCTGTACCGCTCTGGTCAAGACAGGGGTTATTTCCCTGTCCCGGCTGGTTGAGCTGATGGCGGTGGCTCCCCGGCGGATTCTCAATCTGCCCGGCGAGAGCCTCAGGGTAGGACAGCCTGCGGACATCACCATCTTTGACCCGGGAGAAGAGTGGACTTTCACTCTGGAAGATATTCGCTCCAAATCCCGCAACACTCCCTTTTTGGGGATGACCTTTACCGGAAAAGTCAAGTACACCCTGCTGGAAGGCAGGATCACATATCAGGACAAGTAAGAGAATACAGGAGGAAAAAACCATGTCATTTGACCGGCTGATCGCGCGTATTGTGGAACTGAAAAACCCTACTGTAGTGGGTTTGGACCCCAAACTGGACTACCTGCCTGACCACATCATTCAGGATGCTTTTTCCCGCTATGGTGTCACCCTGGAGGGGGCTGCCCAGGCGTTTTTAACCTTTAACAAGGGGATTATCGATGCCATCTGTGACATTGTCCCCGCTGTAAAGCCCCAGTGTGCCTTCTATGAGGCCCTGGGCTGGCAGGGTATGCGTGCCTTGGCTGAGACCATCGCCTACGCCAAGGAGAAGGGGATGTTTGTCATCACCGACGGCAAGCGCAACGACATCGGTTCCACTATGGAGGCCTATGCCCTGGCTCACCTGGGCAAGGTGAAGGTGCAGGATCAGGCGTTCACCCCCTTTGGAGGGGATGCCCTCACTGTCAACGGCTATCTGGGCACCGATGGAATCGCGCCCCTGGTCAAGGTCTGCAAGGAGAATGACGCCGGAGTCTTTGTACTGGTGAAAACCTCCAACCCCTCCTCAGGAGAGCTCCAGGACCGACTTATTGATGGTCAGAGCGTTTACTCGGTGATGGGCCAAATGTGTGAGCAGTGGGGAGCCGATAACATCGGCCGGTACGGCTACTCGGCAGTGGGCGCTGTGGTGGGTGCCACCTATCCCCAGCAGCTGAGCCAGATGCGCAAGGAGATGCCCCATACCTTTATCCTGGTGCCTGGTTATGGCGCCCAGGGAGGCGGCGCTCTGGATGTAGTGGGCGCCTTTGATGAGCGGGGCCTGGGAGCCATCGTCAACTCCTCCCGGGCGGTGTTGACCGCCTGGAAGAAGCAGAACCTCCCCGGTGAGGATTATGCCAAGGGGGCTCGGGCAGAGGCCATCCGGATGCGGGAGGACATCACCAGTTATCTTCCCGAGATCAAGCTGTAATGGGAAGGAAGGAAAACAAATGCTGAAAGATCAAAAGAAAGCCCGCCTGATTCTGGCGGATGGAACCATTTTTAACGGATATTCCTTCGGTGCCCAGGGGACAGCCATAGGAGAGGTTGTGTTCACCACCGGTGAGGTGGGCTATCAGGAAACCCTTACCGACCCCAGCTTTTATGGACAGCTGGTCACCCACACCTTCCCGCTCATTGGCAACTACGGGGTCAATGGGGAGGACTTTGAATCGGATGGGGTCCATTTTAAAGGCTATATTGTTAGGGAGTGGTGTGAAGCTCCCTCCAATTTCCGAATGACCGGCAACCTGGATGAATTCTTAAAGAAATACAATGTGGTGGGCATCTATGGCATCGACACCCGGGCCCTGACCCGTAAAATTCGGGAAGCCGGTGTTATGAACGGCATGATTACCACCGAAGAGCTGGACCTGGACAAGGCTATGGCTCAGATTCGGGACTTTGCCATTGCGGACGCTGTCAAATCGGTTTCGGTGACCCAGCGCCAGGAGTTCCCGGTGGAGAATCCCCGGTACCATGTGGCCCTTTTCGACTTCGGCTATAAGTACAACATCCGCCGCTGGCTCAACCGTCTGGGCTGCCATGTGACAGTGGTGCCTCCACTGACCACCGCCCAGGAACTCAAGGAGATGGGTGTGGATGGCATTATGCTTTCCAACGGCCCTGGTGACCCGGCGGAAAATGTGGAGATCATCAAAAACCTCAAGGAGATCGCCAAGCTGGGTATCCCCATGTTCGGCATCTGTCTGGGCCATCAGCTGATGGCTCTGGCCATGGGGGCAACCACCTCTAAGATGAAATATGGCCATCGGGGAGGCAACCAGCCAGTAATTGATCTGGAGCGAGGCCGCACCTATATTACCAGCCAGAACCATGGCTTTGCGGTGGACGCCTCTACCATTCCCGTCCAGATCGGCCATGTGAGCCACATCAACGCCAACGATAAATCCTGCGAGGGAATCCGATATACTGCGTTCCCCTGCTTTACGGTGCAATTCCACCCCGAAGCCAGTTCGGGGCCTCACGACACCAACTACCTGTTCCAGACTTTTATGGATTTGATTGCCGCCAGTAAGGAGGATGCAGCATGCCGTTAAGAGAGGATATTAAAAAAGTACTGGTTATCGGCTCTGGCCCCATTATCATCGGCCAGGCCGCCGAGTTTGACTACGCCGGCACCCAGGCCTGCCGGGCTCTGAAGGAAGAGGGACTGGAAGTGGTGCTGGTCAACTCCAACCCCGCCACCATTATGACCGACAAGGCTATGGCGGACAAGGTATACATCGAGCCTTTGACCCTGGATGTGGTGAAAAGGATCATTGAGATTGAAAAGCCGGACAGCGTCCTGTCCACTTTGGGCGGCCAGACTGGTCTGACCCTCTCTATGCAGCTGGATAAGGAGGGTTTCTTAAAGAGCCACAATGTAAAGCTGTTGGGGGCCAACCGGGAGACCATTGACAAGGCGGAGGACCGCCAGATGTTTAAGGACACCATGGAGGAGATTGGCCAGCCCTGTATTCCCTCCAAGGTGGTGGAGACCCTGGAGGACGCTCAGGCCTTTGCTTTGGAAATCGGCCTGCCTGTCATCATCCGTCCCGCCTTTACCATGGGCGGCACCGGTGGCGGTATCGCCAACACTATGGAGGAACTCCATGAGATCGCTGAGAACGGCCTGCGTCTCTCTCCCATTACCCAGATCCTGGTGGAGAAGTGTATCTCCGGCTGGAAAGAGATCGAGTTTGAGGTAATCCGGGACCGGCTGGGCAATGTGATCACCGTCTGCTCCATGGAAAACCTGGACCCGGTAGGGGTACACACCGGCGACTCCATTGTAGTGGCTCCCGCTGTGACCCTGGCTGACAAGGAATATGAGATGCTGCGGACTGCCGCTCTGGATATTGTCAGCGCTTTGAAAGTAGAGGGAGGCTGCAACTGCCAGTTCGCCCTCCATCCCACCAGCATGGAGTACGCGGTCATCGAGGTAAATCCTCGTGTGTCCCGTTCCTCGGCCCTGGCTTCCAAGGCCACTGGTTATCCCATTGCCAAGGTGGCCATTAAAATCGCCATCGGCTATACCCTGGATGAGATTGTCAACGCGGTCACCGGCAAGACCTATGCCTGTTTCGAGCCGGCCATCGACTATCTGGTGGTGAAATTCCCCAAGTGGCCCTTTGACAAATTTGTATACGGTAAGCGGACTCTGGGCACCCAGATGAAGGCCACCGGTGAGGTTATGTCCATCGGCAGCTCCTTTGAGCAGGCCATTATGAAAGCGGTCCGTTCCATCGAGCTGGGCCTGGACACCCTGCAGATGGAAAAGCACCGGGAAATGAGCGATGAGGAGATTCTCCGGCAGCTCCACCAGTGTGATGATGAGCGGATCTTTGTGGTGTACGATGCCCTGCGCCGGGGAATCCCGGTGGAGACAGTCCATGAGATCACCATGATCGACAGCTGGTTCCTGTCCAAGATTAAAAACCTCAGCGAGATGGCCCAGTGGCTGGGCGAGGGGGAGCTGACCCAGGACAAATACCTGGCCGCCAAAAAGTGGGGCTTCCTGGACAAGACCATTGAGAAGCTCTCCGGCCAGCCGGTAGGGGAGCTCCACCGTCCCGCCGTCTACAAGATGGTGGATTCCTGTGCCGCCGACTTTAAGGCTGAGTATCCCTATTTTTATTCCTCCTACGACGGCGAAAACGGAGCGGAGCTCTTTCTGGTTGAGCACCCCCCCGATAAAAAGTAGATCATTGTATTT
>CALXEL010000068.1 GCA_944387315.1 uncultured Clostridia bacterium | reverse complement strand
ACCCCATGTTCCGCCAGGGAAGCGGAAAACTGATTGGCGGCATGGCTGCCGTCAGGGCCGCTCTCATAGGCCACACCCCCTACAAAGATCTTGCCTTTCAGGTAGGTACCGGTACAGACAATGGCTTTTTTTACAGCAAAACAAGCCCCAAGGTGGGTAACCAAATGGGTTACCTCTCCCCCCTCCCCAGTTTTCAGCGAGACGATTTCCGCCTGCTTTATAGTGAGGTTGGGCTGCCGCTCCACCACATGCTTCATATACATGTGATACCGCTGTCGGTCGGACTGAACCCGCAGGCTGTGAACAGCCGGTCCTTTCCCCCGGTTGAGCATCCGGCTCTGTAAAAAGGTGGCGTCGGCGGCCTTGCCCATCTCCCCACCCAGGGCGTCAATCTCCCGAACCAAATGTCCCTTTGCGGTTCCTCCAATAGAGGGGTTGCAGGGCATATTGCCGATGGCGTCCAAAGAGATGGTAAACAATATGGTGCTGTGACCCAGCCGGGCCGCGGCCAAAGCAGCCTCTACGCCGGCATGGCCCGCTCCAATCACCCCCATGTCATAACTTCCGGCAAAATATTCCACTCCAAACTCCCCCATTAAAATACGAATTGTATATAATTATATGAATATTACTATTTTCCCACACAGAACTGCTCAAAGACCTGTTCCACTACGGTGTCGCTGACCCGTTTTCCATCCAGTTCCAACAGCCCTTCCAAAGCGTCCTCGACACAGACAGTTACCGCGTCCAGGGTCATTCCCTGTTCCAGGGCCTGGATGGCCTGCTCCAAAGCCTCCCGGGAAGCCAACACACAGCTTCTCTGCCGCTCATTGGCCAAAATGGGCTGGGAGGCGTCCAGCTGTCCCAGGTGAAGCACCTGCCGAATGGCCTGGGCCAACCCTTCGGTCCCCTCCCCTGTTTTGGCGGAAAGGGCAACCAGGTGGGGGATCTTTTGCTGGATTCTCTCCCGGTCCGCCTGGGAGGGGAGATCGGTCTTGTTGAGAACCGCCACTACCGGGCGGCCCTCCAACCGGTCCAGCAAAGCCAAATCTTCCTCCGAGAGAGGGGTAGAGGCGTCAAATACCGCCAACACCAAGGCGCTAGTTTCCAGCCGCTGCCGGGCCAGCTGCACCCCCACCGTCTCAATGGGGTCGTCGGTCTGCCGGATTCCCGCCGTATCCGCCAGGTTCAGTACAATGTCCGGCCCCAGCCGGACCACATCCTCCACCACATCCCGGGTGGTGCCGGGAATATCGGTAACAATGCTCCGCTGGGCCCCGGCCAGCAAATTCATCAGGGTGGATTTTCCCACATTGGGCCGGCCCACAATGGCGGTGGCAATTCCCTCCCGGATCATCCTGCCGGTGTCATAACCGGCCAAAAGAGCATCCAGCTGTCTGGCGGCCCCTCCTAAACTGGCAAAGAGGCTGGCAGGTTCCACCGCCTCCACATCCTCTTCCGGATAGTCCACCCAGGCAGCCAAATGGGCAGCCGTATCGGTTAAAGTCTTGGCGATGGTTTCTATCTTCCTGGAAAGGGCGCCATCCCGAGCCGCCAGAGCCGCCCGGGAGGCGGCAGCCCCTCTGGCCGAGATCAAATCCATAACCCCCTCGGCCTGGGTCAGGTTCATTTTCCCATTTAAGAAAGCTCGTTTGGTAAATTCCCCAGGTTGGGCTGGAACAGCCCCTGCCTGCAAAACCACCCGCAATACCTGCTGGACAGCGAAAATGCCTCCATGACAGGAGATTTCCGCCACATCCTCGCCGGTATAGCTTTTGGGGGCGGTATAAATAAAGACCACCGCCTCATCCAGGTCCTGTCCACTCTGGTCATGGACCCGGCCATAGATAGCGGAAAATCCAGGCACAGTGCGGGGAGTCCGTTTCCCAACTGGGGTAAAAACCGCCTCAACAATCTCTTTGGCCCTGGGGCCGGACAGCCGGACAATGCCGATGGCCCCCACAGCCAAAGGGGTGGAAATGGCGGCTATGGTTGTATTTTCCATACCGTTTTCTTTCCTTCCTTGATGGCACAAAGAAAAACGGAGCACGCCTGACAAAGAGGTGTCCTCCGTTGTTTTCATCCATTAATCCAGATCAATCTTTCCGTAGAGGGGTTTTCCTTCCGCCTCGGAGGGAGCGGCAGCTCTGGTGGGCTGATCTACCGTAGGCTGGGGATAGGAGGAACGTCCACCTTTGGGAGGACGGCGGTCTCCTCTGGATTTTCCTTTATATCCGCCCTTGTCTCCCCCTTCGGAACGGCCACCTTTGTTGCCGCCCCGATAACCGCCCCGGTTGTTGTTATACCGGCCGGAGGACCGGCGGGGAGCCGGATTGGTGGAGCTGATCACTACCCGGCGATTGGGTTCCTCTCCCACCGAAGTGGAAGTGGCGCCCTCTACAGTAGCTACCGCCGCGTGAATGATTCTTCTCTCATAGGGGTTCATAGGCTCCAAAGTGGAGCTTCTTCCAGTCTTAACCGCGTTGTTGGCCAGTTTCTTGGCCAGAGCTTCCAGAGTTTTTTCCCGTTTTTCCCGGTAGTTGCCGCTGTCAATGGTAATGCGGACATAGTCGCCCTCCACCCGGTTGGCTACCAGGCCGGTCAAATATTGCAGGGCATCCAGGGTTTCTCCCCGGCGTCCAATAATCATACCCAATCCCTCTCCGGAGAGGGTCAGTACCGCGTTGTTTTCCTCCTGGGCAATGGCGATCTCAATATTGGTCAGTCCCATTTCGGTAAGAATATCCCGCAGGTAGGCGGCAGCTACTTCCCCTTTGCTCTGCTGGGGAATCTCCACATAAACACGTACCTTGGCAGGGGTATTTTTCAGTCCCAGAAAACCTTTTTTCGGCAGGTCGATGATTTCAAACTCCACTTGATCCCGTTCCAGGCCCAAAGCCCTGCAGCCAGCCTCTATGGCTTCCTCTGTGGTCTTGCCAGTTTGAATACATTCTTTTAACACCTTGCGCAACCTCCTTCAGACGGGTAATCCCGCTGTTATTCCACCTCGTCATCTGTCACTTCTACGTATTCTTCTCCATATTTTTCCGCGTCCCGTTTCCGGGCAGCAGCCAACTTGAGCCGGTTAATCTCCTTTTGGGAAAGTCCCTTTTCCGGAGGGATTTCCTCTCCCTTTTCCTTGGCCTGTTTTCTGGCCTCAATTTTTTCTTTCCGTTCCTGTTCCCGGCGCTCCTCCATCTCCTTACGGGCGGCGGCAGCCATCTCAGCGGGATTGTACACCTTGTAAAGTACCCACTGCTGAACCATCATCAAGCTGTTGGAAAGGAGCCAGTAGATACCTACACCGGCAGGCACCTGGAAGGCGATCCACACAGACATGGCTGGCATCATCAGCATCATGGTGGTATTCATACCCTTCATGGAGTTCTCACCGGTGGTGGCGGAGCTCATCTTCATGGAAATCTGAGAGAGCACGAAGGAGGACACACCGGAAAGAATGGGAATAAGGATCAGGGGATCCAAAGCCAACTGAGGAATGGCGCCCAGATCGATTCCAAAGAAGGTAAAATCAAAATTCAGGATCTGATTGACAAAATCGCTGCCCAACTCCTGGAAAGCCTGGGAATTTTGCTGTACAGCGGTAATGATGCTCATTTCCTTACTGTAAGTGTTCATTTTGCTGGGGTCCAGCACAGTGCTTGTAATCTCAAAAGCACGGCTTACCACATCGGCAGGGATGTGAAGGATATGCTTGAGGGGATAGTAAATAACATTAATCAGACCAAACAGGATGGGGAACTGAATGAGGGTGGGCAAACAACCGGACATGGGGTTGTAATTTTCCTTCATATACAGCTCGGTAATTTCCTGCTGGGCCTTTTCGGGATTTTTGGCGTATTTTTTTTGGATTTCTTCTATTTTTGGTCTGAACACAGCCATTTTGGCCATGCTTTTCTGCTGTTTAATGGCCAGGGGCAGTAGAACCAGCTTTGTAATCAGCGTAAACAAAATCAAGGCGATTCCGTAGTTTTTCACCAAGGAATAACACCCGTACATAATCCACCCCAGAGGGGTGCCGAACAGGGTCATAATTGCGTTCATACTAAACAAATCCTCCAAGCCTGTTTCAGGATGCGGACAGTATCGCCGGCAAAGGGGGTTGTGGTAGACCTTTTGCAAAAAGACAAAAGGGACGGCAGTCTTGTCCGATAGATGAAAACCTGAAAGTCTTTTTCAGGTGGTATGCCCATTGGCATACAGGATAAAAATACTGTCTGTACTGTCAGGACAGGAAAACCATCCGGTTTACTGTTTTGGTTTTCGCCACTGCCAGGTTTCCGGCACCGGATCATATCCGCCGGGATTAAAAGGGTGGCAGCGCAAAATCCGCCGAACCGCCAATAACCCGCCTCGCAGCGCCCCAAAGCGGGAAATCGCCTGGTAAGCGTAAGTGGAGCAGGTTGGATAAAACCTGCAATGAGCAGGTGTATATGGGGTGATGAATTTTTGATAAAACCGGATAATTGCCAAAAAAATTCTCTTCATAGTGATCCTTCCATGAAGCAGGTAAAACATCCCTACCCATGGGAGCCGGACAAAACGCCCGGCAGAACTTTGGAATATCAGGACAAAAGCTTATTGAGATGCTGTTCCATAGCAGCTTTTACCGCGTCCATCTTACAAAGGGTAGTCCGGGTTCTGGCGACAAAAACAAGATCCCATCCCACTGGAAGCTGGGGTTCCAGCTGCCGGTAGGCCTCCCGGATCAGCCTGCGCGCACGGTTTCTTTTACAGGCCTTTCCGATCTTCCGGGTGGTAGTAATACCAATACGGTTATGTCCCAGTTTGTTTTTAAAAGCATAGGTCACCAGCACCGAATGAACCAGTGACTTGCCCCGGTGATAGAGCTTTTTAAAATCCCGGTTTTCATTGAGAGTTGTGGTATGGATCATGGTTTTACCCTTTGGTGTTACGGTTTTCTGACAAAAAGGATCAAAGGGCGCCCACAGCTGTTTTTCCGCGGGCGGCCATTTCCTTTTGGTTTTTCCTGGGCAGCAGGCAAAACCTGTCATAAAAAGAAAGGCCACAAATGTTGTGGCCGGCAATTAATAGGTTAGCTGCGCTCTGCCCTTCGCTCTTCTGCGAGCAAGCACCTTGCGTCCGTTTCTGGTTTTCATTCTCTTACGGAAGCCGTGCTCCTTTTTTCTATGCAACTTCTTAGGCTGATAGGTTCTTAACATTCAAAATACCCTCCCTTCGAGGCGAAACCTTGCAAGAATATAGTATATCCCAATGTAGCGGCCTGTGTCAATACAAAATTGCAGTTTTAAAGGGGGATTTCTCCCCAAAACAAGGGGATTTTCTCCCCCTTTTTAAAAGAGCAAATCCAAATCTGCCACAGTGAGGAAAAATTCCCGCCAAAAACCGGCAGCCAGAACTATACTATTATATATATGGTCACAAACAGATGTTGAAAAACTTGAAACAAGGGCTGTTTTATGCTACAATATTTCCATGAAATCCGGTGACAAAACAGAGGAAATCCTTGTTGAACTTCTGTGTAAAATTTCTTTTTCCACATAGGATTCAACAGGATTTTCTTTTTTTGCCCACCTTTTTCACCGGAGCCAGTGCTTTTGGAGGGAAAACATTATGGAATCCTTTAACGAAGTATTTGACGCGGTCTGTGAGTTTTGCAAAAAGGAAGTTTCCAGCGTCGCCTACAACTCCTGGATTCGTACCATAGAACCGGTCAAATTTGAAAACGGAACCGCTTATCTCTCGGTAAACACCGACTTTAAACGGGGCATTATTGAGGAAAAATATCTGGGGCTTTTAACCAAAGCCTTTTCGGAGGTATTGGGATTTGATGTGGCGGTACAGATTACCTGCGCCGAAACCCCACCCAAAGAAACCCAATCCCAGCCCACCTCAGGATTTCTTTCCAGCTACACCCCGGAAGAGGTAGAAAAGAGCTCCCAGGGCGGGGATTATGAATACACCTTCTCCACCTTTATTGTAGGGCCGTCCAATAAGTTCGCTCACGCGGCCAGTTTGGCGGTAGCGGCCAATCCCGCCAGTACCTACAACCCTCTGTTTATCTATGGCGGCTCCGGGCTGGGTAAAACCCACCTGCTGCGGGCCATCTGCGCCGAGGTGGAAAAAAACAACCCCGCCTGCAACATCATCTATGTAAAAGGCGAGGCGTTTACCAACGAGCTGATCAATGCCATCTCCACCGAAACCACCCGGGCTTTCCATGACAAATACCGCCAGGCGGATATTCTGCTGGTGGACGATATCCAGTTTATCAGCGGCAAGGAGCGTACCCAGGAGGAGTTCTTCCACACCTTTGAGGCACTCCACCAATCGGGCAAACAGATTGTACTGACCTCTGATAGGCCCCCCAAGGAGATCAAAACCCTGGAGGACCGGTTAAAATCCAGGTTTGAATGGGGCCTTCTGGCCGACATCCAACCCCCGGATTTTGAGACCCGGATCGCCATTATCCGCCGCAAAGCCGAGCTGATGGACATTCAGATTCCCGACGAGGTGGCGGAATACATCGCCAACCGGCTGAAAACCAACATCCGTCAGCTGGAGGGCGCGGTGAAAAAGCTTAAGGCCTACAAACTGCTGGCCGGTACTCCCCCATCTATTTTAATCGCCCAGAATGCCATCCGGGACATCCTCAACGACAACCAACCGGTTCCGGTTACTGTTGAGCGGATTATCTCGGAAGTTGGCCGTACCTATGGGGTTTCCCCTCAGGATATCCGGGGCCAGAAACGGACCGCTCCCATTTCCAGCGCCAGACAGGCCTCCATCTACATTATCCGGGAGATCACCCAGATGTCCATGTCGGCCATTGGCGAGGAATTCAGCGGACGGGATCACTCCACCATTGTCTACACCATTCAGCAGGTGGAGAAAAATATGGAGAACAACGCCCGGTATAAAGAGACCATTGAGGATATTATTAAGAATATCCGGGACAGCTGATTCTGTTTTGTATCTCTGTTTGTGGAAAACCCAGTTTTCCACATTCCACTGTTTCCACAGAGAGCATTTTTTCATTCCCAAGGGCCCTGTGGTTTTCCCCCGAGTTTTCCCCCTTTTCTGCACATTCCACCAACGGGATTCCACAACCATTTGTTCTTGTTTTATTCTTTTCACTCTTCCACATTTTTCCCACGGCCTGTCCGGGAGAAAAAATCCTTATAAAACCCTTTGTTTATGCCCTTTGAGGGAGAATTTCACAAATTCACCCCCCCTACTACTACTACTAAAAATATTATACTATTCCTACTTATATATCAGAACAAAACACCATCGTGAAAAATGATTTTACCTGTCGAGGTGATAAAAAATGAAAATTACCTGTGATAAATCTTTACTGGTTGAGGCTGTAAACAATGTCTCCCGGGCGGTTTCTCCCAAATCCAACCTTCCCACATTGGAGGGAATCTTGCTGAAAGCCTATGATGGCCAGCTCTCTCTTACGGGATATGACCTGGAACTGGGCATCTCCACCTCCATGGAAGCGAAAATACTGGAGGAAGGAGAAATTGTCCTTTCGGCCAAGCTGCTGTCTGATATGATCCGCAGAATGCCGGGAGAAAATATTTCCATCAGCACCGACGAAAAACTTTTGACCCTCATTCAAAGCGGCGCCACCGAGTACACCATCCTGGGTATGTCCTCAGCGGATTTCCCTGAGCTGCCCACCCTCACCGATACCGAAACCCTTTCCATTGGCCAGGGTACCTTAAAGTCCATGATTGGCCAGACCCTGTTTGCCATTGCCACCACTGATTCCAAACCGGTCCACACTGGTTCCATGTTTGATGTAACCCCTGAGGGGGTTACCCTGGTGTCGGTGGACGGCTACCGGTTGGCTATGCGCCGGGAGCCCATCAAAACCAGTATGGAACTGCGTTTTATTGTACCGGGCAAAACCCTTTCAGAAATTTCCAAACTGTTGGGCGAGGATGAGGTCCCGGTGGATATGCAGGTCTCCCGGAAACATATTATCTTCCAGATTGAGGGGTACAGTGTGGTTTCCCGTCTGCTGGAAGGGGAGTTTCTGGACTACCAGGCAGCCATCCCCCAGAACAGCTCCACCACAGTGGAGATCGATACCCGCAGCTTTATGGACTCCATCGAGCGTACTTCCCTTCTGATCTCCGACCGGCTGAGAAGCCCTCTGCGGATTCGTTTTGACAGCCAGCAGATTAAAATTTCCTGTTCCACCGCTTTGGGCAAGGCCTACGATGAAATTTCCGGAACGGTCACCGGCCCCGAGGTGGAGATGGGCTTTAACAACAAATACATTCTGGATGCCCTGCGGGCTGCCGGGTGTGAGAAGGTGCGCCTGGAAATCGGCGGCCCCCTCTCCCCCATGAAGGTAGTTCCCATGGAGGGGGACAGCTTTTTGTTCCTGGTGCTGCCGGTACGGCTGAAATCCGAATAAGAAAAAGGTGGGAGACGCCATGAAATCTCTGGAGAAAATTACAATTACCACTCCCTTTATTAAATTGGATTCCTTTCTCAAATTTGCCGGCGTAGGCGAAACCGGAGGCCAGTGCAAGGAAATTGTGGCCGCCGGCGTAGTGCTGGTCAATGGGGAGATCTGTACCATGCGGGGCAAAAAGCTTTACCCCGGGGACCGGGTTACCATTGACGACCCGGAATATGACACAGAATTTGAGGTAACCGCCGGTGAAGATCACTAGACTGGTTCTGGAGGATTACCGGAATATTGCCCATATGGAACTCTCCCCCGGAGAGGGCGTCAATATTATCTATGGGGACAATGCCCAGGGCAAAACCAATCTCATTGAATCCATCTGGCTGCTCAGCGGGGCCAAAAGTTTCCGGGGCTGCCGGGAGGGGGAACTGATCCGGCTGGGACAGCAGCGGGCGCGGATTCAGGCGGCCTTTTATGGGGCCGGCCGAGACCAGTCCATCCAGCTGGAATTTGGCCAGAGGCGGCGGATTCTTCTCAATGAGATCGGCCTTTCCAGCCAGTCCAAGCTTTCGGGAGCCCTCTATGTGGTGGTGTTTTCTCCCACCCATCTCTCCCTGGTCAAGGATGGCCCCGCTCAGCGGCGGGAATTTCTGGACACCACCATCTGTCAGCTGAAGCCCCAGTATCACAAGGTTCTGGCTGACTATGGCAGGGTACTGACCCAACGGGCAGCCCTCCTTCGGGACCTGCCTTACAACTCCTACCTGGCGGATACCCTGGACATTTGGGACCAGCATCTGGCCAGGCTTACCGCTGTGATTATCAAAACCAGATACACCTATCTGCGGCGGCTTTCCGCTTTCGCCGCTCAGATTTATGAGGGAATCTCTCAAAATAAGGAGACCCTTACCCTCTCCTATGAGACCCGGGCCGCTGAGAACCTGGATGAAGAAAACCTTCTGTCCCAGGTGTCCCAGGCCATACGGGCTGCCAGGGGAGAAGATACCCGGGCGGGGGCCACTACAGTGGGAGCCCACCGGGATGACATCGCCATGAACATCAACGGGCTGTCCGCCCGGAGCTTTGGCTCCCAGGGACAGCAGCGCAGTGTGGTTCTGGCCTTAAAACTGGCCGAGTGCGCCATGATTGAAAATCTCACCGGGGAAGTTCCGGTGGTTTTGCTGGACGATGTAATGAGCGAGCTGGACGGCGCCAGAAGGGATTATCTCCTCAACAGCTTGCTGGGCCGCCAGATTTTTATTACCTGTTGTGACCAGAGCCTTTTTTCCGGCATCCAACAGGGACACAGCTTTCACATTGAAGGAGGCAGGCTTTTGGGGGAGGATATTATTTCCCCAAAACCCGCCGGTTAAGGAGGCGAATCTATGTATTTGCATCTGGGACAGGATACAGTTGTCCGTATGGATGACATCATTGGTATTTTTGATCTGGAAAACGCGTCCATTGCCAAATCTACCAAAGGGTATCTGGCCAATGCTCAGAAAAAGGGGTATGTGGTCAATGTGTCCAGCGAGATACCAAAATCTTTTGTTGTAACCCAGTCGGAGGATGGACAGACCCGGGTTTATATCTCTCAAATTTCCTCCTCCACCCTGAAAAAACGGACTGGTTTTATAGATGGGATCGCCAATGTGGGGGGAGATACCCTCCCACGGGCCAACTTGTGATAAAGGAGAGTTTATTGTGCAGAATACACCAAACGGCCAAAACTACGATGAAAATCAAATACAGGTTTTGGAAGGTCTGGAGGCGGTTCGCAAACGCCCCGGTATGTACATCGGCTCCACCGGACCCAAAGGACTCCATCATCTGGTCTACGAGATTGTAGACAACGCCATTGATGAGGCCCTGGCCGGCTACTGCAGCGAAATTAAAGTGGATATACTTCCCGGAAATGTAATCCGGGTAACCGACAACGGACGAGGTATCCCAGTAGGTATCCAGCCTAAACTGGGCATCCCCGCGGTTACAGTGGTATTTACCGTCCTTCATGCCGGTGGTAAGTTCGGCGGTGGCGGGTACAAGGTGTCCGGCGGCCTCCATGGCGTAGGCGCCTCTGTGGTAAACGCCCTGTCCACCTGGCTGGAAGTAGAGGTTCGCCACGAGGGCAAACGGTATTACCAGCGGTTTGAGAGGGGTCACGCCGTTGAGGACCTGAAGGTGATCGGAGAAACCGATGAAGTGGGAACAGTTGTAGCTTTCCAGGCCGACCCTGAAATTTTTAAAGAATCTACAGAATATGATTTTGATGTTTTGCTGACTCGTCTGCGGGAACAGGCCTTCCTCAACGCGGGAATCCGGATTGTCCTCACCGACCGGCGGCAGGCTGAGCCGGTCCAGGTGGAGCTGGAATATGAGGGTGGTATCCGCAGCTTTGTGGAACACATCCACACCCGCCGGGGACTGGATCCCATCCATTCCGATATTATCTATTTTTCCGGCCAGCAGGGCACCAACTTCGCCGAAGTGGCCATGCAATACAACGACAGCTACAACGAGCTGGTTCTCTCCTTCGCCAACAATATTCACACCAACGACGGCGGTACCCATGAGGTGGGCTTTAAAAACGCTCTGACCCGGGTAATGAACGACTTCGCCAGAAAGTTTGGTATTTTAAAAGACGCCGACAAAAACCTCACTGGTGAGGATGTCCGGGAGGGACTCACCGCCATTATCTCGGTAAAGATGGAGGACGCTCAGTTTGAGGGACAGACCAAGGCCAAACTGGGCAACACCGACATCCGTACCCTGGTAGACAATCTGGTCTATACCAAATTGATGACCTATCTGGAAGAGAACCCATCGGTGGCCAGAAGTATTCTGGACAAATCCCTGGGGGCCGCCAGAGCCCGGGAAGCTGCCCGGAAAGCCCGGGAACTGACCCGAAGAAAATCCGCTTTGGAAACCGCTTCCCTGCCGGGCAAACTGGCTGACTGTTCCGAGCGGGACGCCCAGCACACCGAAATTTACATTGTAGAGGGAGATTCCGCCGGCGGCTCGGCCAAGACCGGACGGGATCGCCGGTATCAGGCTATCCTTCCCCTGTGGGGCAAGATGCTTAACGTAGAGAAAGCAAGACTGGATAAGGTGTATGGCAACGAGAAGCTGATGCCTGTGGTCACTGCCCTGGGCTGCGGCATTGGAGATGAGTTTGACCTCTCCAAGCTGCGGTACGGCAAGGTGATCATTATGGCCGATGCCGATGTGGACGGCTCCCACATCCGCACCCTGCTGCTCACCTTCTTTTTCCGGTATATGCGTCCATTGGTGGAAGAGGGCCATATCTATATTGCCCAGCCTCCCCTCTTTAAGGTGAGCCGGGGCAAACAGGTCCGGTACGCCTTCTCTGATGAGGAGCGGGACCGGTACAGCAAGGAACTCAATCCCGATGGCAATGGCAAGGTAGACATCCAGCGGTACAAAGGTCTTGGTGAGATGGACCCGGAACAGCTTTGGGAAACCACCATGGACCCCCAGACCCGTACCATGCTCAAGGTAGAGATGGAAGACGCCACCCGGGCAGACGAGATCTTTACCATCCTGATGGGAGACAAGGTTGCTCCCCGCCGGGAGTTTATTGAGACAAACGCCAAATATGTCAACAATCTGGATATTTAAAAGGATGTGTCACATTGGATAAGAATCTGGACAATACCCTGGATACCAAACAGAATCAGGCCCCGGCTGTGGGGGAGGATCAGATTACCGAGGAGGAAGCCCAGCAGCTTCTGGAAAAGAATCAGCCGGTGATTTCCCTCCACTACCCCATCACCGAGGAGGACTATATTCACTTTAACAATGTTGTGGTAAGCCG
>CALXEL010000067.1 GCA_944387315.1 uncultured Clostridia bacterium | reverse complement strand
GTAATTGATGGCTTTCACAGTGCGGCGGGAGTAACGGGGAAAACTGATGCCGATAAACACGTCGTCAGAGCCAATGCGGAAAATCTGCTCAAACATCTCAGCGGCGGAAGCGGTGTTGACCAGCCGCACACTCTCAAAAATCTGGTTAAAATAGAAATGCAGAAACCTGGCCAAGGCCGAAGAGGACCGAATTCCCAAAATATAGATGGTTTTGGCGTGAATCAAGGTCTCCACCGCGGCGTTAAAGTCCTCATGGGAGGTCTCCTCCAGGGTGCGCCGGATCTTTTCAATATCCAGATTCAGCACCTTGTTGAGAATGTCATCCTCCCCAATCTGCTCATTGGTGACCTCCATTCTCTGCACAGAGGTCAAACGGTTGCGAATCAATTCCTGCAAAGCCCGCTGCAATTGAGGGTATCCCTCATACCCCACTTCAGTGGCAAAGCGAACCACGGTGGATTCACTGACCCCCACCGTCATTCCCAGCTTGGCCGCAGTCATAAAAGCCGCCTTGTCATAGTGGTTGATAATATATCTTCCAATCAGTTTCTGTCCTTTTGAAAAATCTGACATTTTATCAGAAATATTGCTTAACAGATCCTTGCTCATTCTGTTTCCTCCCCTGTGCTGGCGCCAAATACAGCAGGGCCATACCCACAAATTTACACGGTTCCTATTGTAGTACGAACCACAAAAAAATGCAAGGGCCTTGTCATAAAAATGCAGAAAAAGATGCAAGAAATTCTAGGTTATCCTGCATAAAATGGTGTGCTTTTAACCCAAATAAGAAGAAAGCCCGGGAAACCAGAGTTTCCCGGGACAGAGCTATGCCCTCTTTTCCAACTTGCTGTTGGCGTTTTCGGTAAACCGCTGCCGGTCCACCACAAAACGCAGGTGTTCTCCCTTTCCAATGACGCCACAGGCATCCCGGGCCTCCACCTGAAAGGTGATTTTTTTGCCGTCCACAGCTGATATGGTAGCGGTAGCCTCCACCTCCATGCCCACTGGGGTAGCCGCCACATGGGAGACGTTAATATGCCCTCCCACAGTGGTCTTTCCCTCCTCCAGGCAGGGCTGCACACACTGGGCAGCGGCGCCCTCCATCAGTGCCACCATCATGGGGGTTGCAAAGACCGGCGCGTCCCCACTGCCTAAGGCAATGGCGGTATTCTCAGGGGTAACTGTGGTTTTCAGGGTAAAAGTTCTTCCAATTTCCATAGGGATTCCATCCTTTTCGGTTCAGTTTCACACACCCTATTATACCAAACCATCCCAAAAATTAAAGAACTTTTTCTAAAATAATACTGCCATCCTGCTGCTTGCAGCGCACTTTATCCCCAGCAGACAGTTCTCCGCCAATCATTTTGTCCGCCAGCAAATCCTCAATTTTGGTCTGAATCACCCGCCGCAAAGGCCTCGCTCCATATCGGGGATCGAAGCCCTCTTTGGCCACCAAAGCCACCACCTCCGGCTCAAAGGATATGGCTATTTTCATCTGTTCCAGCCGCTGGGCCACCTGGCCCAACAAATTGGAGGCAATCTGCCCGATTTCCTCCTCCCCCAGCTTGTGAAAGACAATCATCTCATCCACCCGGTTGAGGAATTCAGGCTTAAAGGTCTGCTTGAGCTCTCCCATGACCTCTTTCTTAATACGCTCCTCCTCGTTCTTGGCCGAGGGCTTTCCACCGGTAAATCCCAAATTCTTTGGCTCACCGATGTGGCGGGCCCCCACATTGGAGGTCATAATAATCACCGTATTTTTAAAGCTCACCGTCCTGCCCTGGGAATCAGTGAGAATGCCATCCTCCAATACCTGGAGTAAAATATTGAAGACATCAGGATGGGCCTTTTCAATCTCGCCAAACAAAACCACCGAATATGGCTTGCGCCGTATTTTCTCGGTGAGCTGTCCTCCCTCATCATAGCCAATATACCCTGGCGGGGAACCTACCAGCTTGGAAACATTGTATTTTTCCATGTACTCTGACATATCAAATCGAATGAGGGCCGATTGGCTGCCAAACAGCCAACTGGCCAGCGCTTTGGAAAGCTCGGTTTTTCCCACACCGGTTGGTCCCAGAAAGAGAAAGGAACCAATGGGCCGATTTGGGTCCTTGAGTCCCGCTCTGCCTCTGCGGATGGCTCTAGCAACGGCGCTGACCGCCTGTTCCTGCCCCACAACCCGCCGGTGGAGCTCCCCCTCCAGTTTCATCAGCCGCTCTCCTTGCTCCTGGGTCAGGCTGGTTACTTCAATTCCAGTGGAGATGGATACAATCCGAGCTACATCCTCAGCGGTCACCTCCTGTAAAGCCCGGCCCGACTGGGAGGCTATCCGGTTGTTCTGTTCCTCCAAACGGTCGGCCAGCTCCTTTTCCTGATCCCGCAGTTTTGCCGCCTGCTCAAAATCCTGGGCAATAACGGCTGCCTCTTTCTCTTCCTTGAGGCTTTTGAGCCTGTCTTCCAGCTCCCTCTGTTCCTTTGGGGAGCTGTAAACCCGCAGCCGGACACAGGAGGCCGCCTCATCAATGAGATCCACCGCCTTATCCGGCAGGTATCGGTCGGCAATATACCGGGCAGAAAGGCTTACCGCGGCAGCCAGGGCTTCATCGGTGATCCGAATTTTGTGATGGGCCTCATATTTATCCCGCAGGCCCTTGAGAATCTGTAAGGCATATTCCTCGCTGGGCTCTTTGATGAGCACACTCTGAAACCTCCGTTCCAGGGCTGCGTCCTTTTCAATATGGCGGCGGTACTCATCAATGGTAGTGGCGCCCACCAGCTGCAGCTCTCCTCTTGCCAGCTGAGGTTTTAAAATATTGGCGGCGTCCACCGC
Source organism: uncultured Clostridia bacterium (assembly GCA_944387315.1). GTDB lineage: Bacteria > Bacillota > Clostridia > Oscillospirales > Ruminococcaceae > CALXEL01. Next base: position 2,548 of record CALXEL010000067.1, on the reverse strand, counting down.
GCCTTCCGCCGCACCAATTCCCATAATGTTGTGAATCTCATCCACAAACAAAATAATATTGCCGGCTGCCACTACCTCCATCAGTACCTGTTTAATCCGCTCCTCAAAATCGCCCCGGTATTTGGTTCCTGCCACCATACTGGTGAGATCCAACGACACCACCCGCTTATTTTGCAGAGACTGGGGCACCTCCCCAGAAACGATTTTCTGAGCCAAACCCTCAACAATGGCGGTTTTTCCCACCCCTGCCTCACCGATGAGACAGGGGTTGTTTTTGGTTCGCCGGGATAAAATTTGCAGCACCCGCTGGATTTCCTGCTCCCGTCCCACCACAGGGTCCATTCGCCCTGCCCGGGCCAATTCGGTCAAATCCCGGCTGTACTTGTCCAAATTGGGTGTCCGGGTATTTTGAGTTCTGGGCGGTTTTGGAGGGATTTTTTTATTTCGATCGGTTCCATAGAGCTCCATTGCTTCTGCTCCCATTGCTTCAATGATTATTTTATAAAGCTGGTCCGGGTCAACCCCCAGCTCTTTGAGAAAGCGCACCGCATAGCTGTCATTTTCCTTGAGAAGGGCAATAAGCAGGTGTTCCGTACCCACATAGTTGTGTCCCAGGGTACGGGATTCCATCATGGCCACTTCCAAAATTCTCTTGCATCGGGGAGTCAGATCTCTGGGAGACAGCGCTCCCGGAATCCCCTGGCCCACTGTTTTTACCAACAGATTTAAAATATCTTCCGCCCGGATCTGACGGGATTGCAGCGCAAAATAGGCCACGCCGCTTCCCTCCGCCGCGAGGCCATACAAAATATGCTCACTGCCAATATAAGTATGTCCAAGAGCAGCTGCCTGATCAATGGCAATATTGATGGCGCTGTTGGCCTTTTGGGTAAACCCGTTAAACCGGAACATCTTTTCCACTCTCCCCATATGATGTAGCAAACCCTGATCCCGCTACCCTAATAATATTGGCGGCAACTGCCGTATTATGCCAAGGAAAAAAGAGTTTTTGTCACCAAATATTTGCAGGCAGCATAGGATAGGGTGAAATCAATTAAAGGAGGATTTTTCTTATGGGATGCTGTAATAGTGGTTGTGGTTTTGGCGGAGGTAACTGCTGGATACTTATTCTCTTTTTGATCATCATTTTCTGCTGCTGCGGTGACGGCGTTGGCGGTGGTTATGGCTGTGGCAATGGCTGCGGCAACAACTGCGGCAACTCCTGCTGCTAACCGATCAAAAGGAGTCTTTCGGCAGGGCCTTGTCAACACCCACTGAGGGAAACCCTTCTATAGGGTTTCCCCCACCCCCAGAAAGATTCTGGTAAAAAGAACCCCCCGGGAACGCCGCAATGCGGTGTCCCGGGGGCTCTTTATTTTTTAAACAGAAATTTCCTGGGCCAGTGCATAGAGTTCCAAATCGATGGATTTGTGCATAGCAAGGGCCTCCTCAATGCTGTAATCCATAATTTGATCCTTTTTGTACACAACTACCCGGTCTCCAATGCCCTGGCAGAGAAGTTTTACTGCATGGCTGCCCATCTGGCTGGCTACGATCCGATCCCGGGCGGAGGGGGCTCCACCCCTCTGTACGTGGCCCAATACCGTAGCTCTGGTGACAATCCCTGTTTTCTCCCCAATGTATCGAGCCAGATCAGGGGCATGCCCAACCCCTTCCGCCACCAGCACAATAAAGTGCTGCTTGCCCTTTTTGAGAGAATCCAGCATCCGGGCTACCACATCCCGATCCACATCAAAGGGAATTTCCGGGACCAGAATCGAAATAGCGCCCGCGGCCAGTCCCGCATGGAGGGCCAGATGACCCGCGTGACGGCCCATAACCTCCACTACGGTACACCGGTCATGGGAAGCGGAGGTGTCCCGAATCCGGTCGATCATCTCCACCGCCGTATTGGCCGCTGTATCAAACCCGATGGTGTAATCGGAGGCGGCGATATCGTTGTCGATGGTACCAGGAATTCCAATACAGGGCAGCCCCAAAGCCGACAGGGCGCTGGCACCCCGGAAGGTTCCATCTCCACCGATGGTCACCAACCCGTCAATCCCGGCGGACCGGCAGATTTCCAACGCCTTTCGCTGTCCCTCAGGCTGCTGGAATTCGGGGCACCGGGCGGAAAAAAGCACCGTTCCCCCCCGTCCAATGATGTCGCTGACCGAGCGCAGATTCATCTCAAAGAGGTCTCCGGTCATCAGCCCCATATAGCCTCGGCGGATTCCCAGCACCCGGATTCCCTGCTGGATGGCGGACCGGGTCACCGCCCGGACAGCCGCGTTCATGCCGGGGGCATCGCCGCCGCTGGTCAATACTCCTATGGTTTGGATCTTTTTACTCACCGCAATCATCATCTCTTCTCTCTCAATTCACTAAAAAAGCTGACAGGCTATGGAACCACCACCACATTTTCTTCTCCTAAAATGGAGCGCAGCTCCTTGACCAGCACGTCGTTCAGGTCGATCCACAGGGCCCTGGGGGCCACCATCCGTTTTCCAGTATCTGCAAAGGTCACATAAACCGGGAAATTTCCCTC
>CALXEL010000066.1 GCA_944387315.1 uncultured Clostridia bacterium | reverse complement strand
AGCTGCCGGCAGTCCAGCCAGAGCAGGAAGGTCCCCTCCGGGTGGATGGGACGGATAGCGGGAATTTCCCGGGCCAGGAATTCCTCAGTGAGGGCCAGGTTGCCGGCTACATAGTCGATACACTCGTTCAGCCACTGGTCCCCATGGAGATAGGCGGCCTTGGCCGCCGCCATGCCGAAAAGGTTGGGCCGCTTGATATACTGGCGGAACAATTCCTCCCGGATTCGCTCCCGCAGCTGCTGGTTGGGAATCACTGTCAGAGCGGTCTGCAGCCCTGCCAGGTTGAAGGTTTTGCTGGGGGCCAGACAGGCGATACAGTTTTGGGCGAAAGCATCCCCCAGACTGGCGTAGGGGGTGTGCTGGTGGGGAGTGTAGATAAAATCGCAGTGGATCTCATCGGATACCACCAACACCCCATTGCGCTGGCAGATCTCTCCCAGTCGGGTCAGCTCTTCCGGCAGCCAGACCCGTCCCACCGGGTTTTGGGGATTGCTGAGAATCAGCAGGGTAGTTTTGGGATCGGCGGCCTTTCGTTCCAGGTCCTCATAGTCCATCACAAACCTGCCGTTTTCCTCCCGCAGAGGGTTTTCCAGAACCACCCGTCCATTTTTCTCGATTCGCTCTACAAAGGGGCCAAAGGTGGGGGGTTGCAGCAGCACCTGATCTCCTGGGGCGGTACAGGCCTCAATGGCGGCGGTAACCGCCGGCATCACCCCGCTGGTGTAGAGCACCCAGTCCCGTTCCACCTGCCAGCTATAGCGGCGGGCGCACCATCCAGTAAAAGCTTCATACCAGCTTTCATCGGCGTCTACATACCCGTACATCCCTCCCTGGGCGTACTGGGTTAAAGCCTCAATGACCGGTTGGGGCGAGGCGAAATCCATATCCGCCCAACCCAGGGAAATGCCGTCCCCTCCCGCGGGGACACAGCTCCACTTGATGGACTCGGTCCCCCGCCGGTCAATTACCTGATCAAATCTGCTGGCCATTGTTTGGTTCCTCCTTTTTGTGGGTCATTTTCCTTTATTGTAGCAGTGTGGCAAAGAGGACGCAAGGGCACAGTGGCACCAATGGGAAAATTTCCTTTCCCAGGTATATGTCACAGCAAAATACCCAGCATGAGCATCTCCCGAAGCCTTTGGTAGATGGGTTCCAGCTGGTCGATGGGCAGTGGGTTCTTCCCCCGGCCCACCTCAATGGTGAAGCCGGGCCGGCCAAAGGACTGGATAAACCAGTCCTTGAGTCCTCCATGGCTGGCTGTTCCTGTAGGCTGGGCTACCTGGTACCCACAGGATGAAGCCAGCACTTGGGCCATGAGAGGACTGTGGGCAGGGGTGCGGGGTCCGTATCGGTAGTAAATTTCCTCCCCCTGGGCGTGGAAGGCGTAGAGGCTCCGGGGCTGAAAACAGGAGCAAAACCCGGCAATAGCGGACGATTCCGGCTGGTCCATAGGAGCTTTTCCACCATATTTTCCGGCACAGGGCCCAGCAATGCCCAAAGCCTGTTCCATCTTTTGGAGAGTTTCCCAACCGGCGTCAAAATTGTGGTTTAAATCCACCCCGTTGGCGTTGGCCTGCCACACAGGGTTTTGAGGTCCTCCCACTGTTTGCAGCAGCCCTCCTCTCTGGCAAACCGCCGCCTTGCCTCCCAAAGCGATCTCCACCCCATCGGGATTGAGACAGGGAATGATTACCAAAGAGCGGTTTTCCAGGGCCCGGCAGACATCAATGCCCGCCAGCGGGGTTTGGGTTTCCCAACATTCCAACAGCTCCTGGGCGAATCGAACCAGCAAAAGGGTGGTAATCCATTCGCTGGCGTGGACACCTCCCACATAGAGAGTGGCTCCCTTCATCCCCCCTATGGCCAGCCCATACAGTTCCCGACCCAGTACGCTTTGCCCTATGGAAAAGACACCAGCGGCGGGAAAATCTCCCGCCAGTTCCATCATTTTTTGTTGCAGACTTGCGTAGCGGGGTGGGGAGGTGTAAAATTCTTGGTACATGGCAGTTCACCTGTTTCTGTCTGATTTACAGAACAATATATGTAGCTTTGGCTCGGCCTTATTAGTCCCCGGGCAGAAAATTTGGAGGCGTTGTATGGAACTTTGGGAAAAAACATTGGAATCCGCCCTGCTGTATGAGGGAAAAATTTTGCGGCTGCGCCGGGACAGGGTGCTGCTGCCCAATGGGAGGGAAACCACCCGGGAGGTGGTGGAACATCCCGGTGGGGTTTGTATTCTGCCGGTGGATGAGGAGGGAAATGTCCTTTTTGTCCGCCAGTATCGTTATGCTTATGGCACCGTACTGCTGGAGCTGCCCGCCGGTAAGTTGGAATCGGGGGAGGACCCTTATGAGGCAGCCCTGCGGGAGCTGGAAGAGGAGACTGGATACCGAACCTCTGGGCTGACTTCTCTGGGGGAGGTTTATCCCACTCCTGGCTGTATGGACGAGGTGCTGCACCTCTACTATGCCGATCGGTTGATTCCATCGGCCCAACGGCTGGATGAGGACGAGTTTTTGCAGGTGGAGAAAATGCCCTTGAAAGAAGCTGCCGCCATGGTGCTGGATGGCCGCCTGCCCGACGGAAAAAGCCAGATTGCCCTGCTAAAATACCTACTGCTCACCGGCGGCGAAAAATAGAAGCATAAACAGACAGAAAAAAGCCCCTGCCTAAGGCAGAGGCTTTTTTCATGGGAAAGTTTTATGAAGAGAAGAGGATTGGCTGAAAATATGGGGTGCTGTTATTTTTTCTCAGGGGTGGCAAAAGCCAGATCCCCAGCAAAAAGCATTCCCGCTAAAATGGGAAGATAGAAGGTTAGCATTCGCCAAAGGAGAACTGCCAAAGCCAACAGGTTGCCGGCGCCAAAAAACATTCTGAAAAAGAGGAGAAAGCTGCCCTCAGCTCCTCCCGCGGCGCCGGGCAGGGGTACAAAGGAGGTAATCATCATAACAAAAGCGCCGGCGGCAATGATGGAGAAGGGGTTTACCTGCAGGCCAAAGGCCAGGCAGAGGCAGTAGGGAATTAGATAAAAGGCAGTGAGCTGCAGGGCGGTGCACAGAGAGATCTGGATGAGCACCAGGGGGTGTCCCAGCAGGAGACGAAAACCCTGATAAAAACCATCGATTTCCCGACGAAGACGGGCTTTCAGAGCTTGTGGCTGCCGGACCAGAGGGGTTCTGGCAAGGAGATCCACCATTTTTTCACCCAGACGGGCGGTAAAATCGGGGAAGAATCCAATGGAGAGAAGGGCCAGAACCACTCCGGTGTTGACAGCGAAGCCGATAAAAACCAGAGCTTGAAATCCGGAAATCTCACCGGCAAAGAGAGGAAAACGGAAAACCAGCATCACCAGAGAGTAGATGGTGAGTACCAGTTGGTAGATAACAAATTTGGCCAGCAGCGCCGAGGAGGCGCTGCCCAGAGGAATCCCGCTGCGTACCATATGATAGGCCTGGACTGGTTGTCCTCCGCTGGCAAAGGGAGTGATACAGTTAAACAGCTGGCCAATCATGGCGGTTTTCACCGAGGATTCAAAGGGCACCTGAGGGGAGAGTTGTTTGGTGGCTTGGTAGAGAGAAAGACTTTCCAGACCCCAATAAAAGAGCATACAAGCCCCTCCCGCCACCAGCCAGCGCAGCCGCGCGGTGGTCAGGGCCAACAGAAGATGTTTGGGGTCCTGCCGCCAGAATACATAAGCTACCAACAGCAGTGCGGACAACCCAATAATCAAAAAATTCAGAAGGTTCTTTCTCTGTTTCATAACTATTTCTCCAATAGAGAGGGAATCAGGGATTTACGGCTTCCTTTGGTGGGGGCGATGCTGCTGTAAAAGCCGCGCCACATCTGTGTCACATGCTCCTTGCTGTAAAAGAGATGGCCCCGATAGGAGTTTTCCCTGGCCTTGCGGCGGTAACAGGGGTCGGTTTGGAGCCGGCGGATCTCTTTTGCAAACCCAGGTACATCATTGGCTTTCAAATAGAAGTCAAAGAGGATGTCGGGATAGATGTCCAGGTCCCGGAGCAAAATAGGGGTGCCGCAGTTCATAGCCTCCAGAATGGCCATGGGGAAGAGCTCCTCATAGGAGGGCAGCAGCATGAGATCGGCCAGATTGTACAGCTGGTTCATCTCCTCCCGGGGAACCAGTCCCAACAGTTTCAGATTGGCTGGGGGATTTTCTACAATTTCTCGAATTTCCTCATAGCCGTCGGAGATGGCGCCAAAAGCAAAGTTGCCTGCCCACAGGAACAGTACGTCAGGCATCTGGCGGGCCAGCTGGACATAGTCGAAAAAGCCCTTGCGCTTTTGCAGCTGTCCGGCGCAGAATACCACAAACTGATCCTCAGGAATCTGATAGTGGTAGCGGAGCATCTGCTTCTGGCGTTCCCCCAGGGGATAGAAAGTCTCTTCCGAGACAAAGTTGGGAATATAGGTCACCTTGCTGCGAGGAATACCGTAAGATTCCAATCGCTCAATAAAGTAGGGATTGACAGTGACCAAATGGTCCATACTTTTATAGAAAGCAATCACATACCGGTAAAACAGGTCCTTTACAAGCCCCGGCAGGTGGATGCTCTTTTCCAATGTCTCAGGCAGGAAGTGGACATAACCCACAGTGGTGCCAAACAGCTTGGCCACAGGCAAGGTGAAAAAATACTGGGGATTGATGGTGTGGTAGTGCATAATATCGGCGCACTCCAACTTGTTTTCGCTGCAAAGCAGCATGTCGTCCAGGTTTTCCCGTACCAGCTTTACCTGTTCCTCATAGGCGGAAAGTACGCCCTGGCCTTTTACTTTGGCTGCTTGAGAAAGCATATTGATTTTCAGCATAGACAAATCCCTCCTGTTCGGAATTTGAAAGGTGTATATTAGAATGGATGGTAAGAAGTCTTCTCTAACTGTACTAGTACGATTAATACAGTAACTTCATTATAACCGCTACTTGGACAAGATACAAGTAAAAATGTGGTAAAATCAAATTTTTGTCAAAACTATCTATTTTTTGCCTTTGATTTTAAAGATAAATAAAGAAAAAATATGCAACTAGTACAAAAATTGAAGTAAAAAGGACTGTGCTGATTTTTGTATCAGGATAGTTTTAACTGTATACATCGTATTAGTACAGCTTCCTGTAAAAAGAAAAAATAGGACAAAAGGAGGAAAGGCTGTCAACTTTAAATATCAATTTTTTGTGAAGAATGGCAGACGGGACCTGCCAACTACTTGACGGGGTAGCCATTTTGTTGTTTAATAGGAAGAGAAATGTAACAACTGTTATATCAAAGGAATGAGCAAGTCAGATGGCGACTCTGAATATTGTGTTGGTAGAGCCACAAATTCCACAAAACACCGGAAATATTGCCCGTACCTGTGCGGCTACAGGAGCTCGGCTGCATTTGGTCAAACCCATGGGGTTCTCGGTGGATGACAAGAAACTCCATCGGGCGGGGTTGGACTATTGGCACCTGCTGGATATCAGTTACTATGAAAATCTGGAGGACTTTTTTGCGAAAAACCCAGGGCCTTTTTACTTTTTCACCACAAAAGGTCGGCGGATTCACAGCCAGGTAACCTATCCGGACAACAGCTATCTGGTTTTTGGCCGGGAGGACGCGGGCTTGCCTGAGGAACTGCTCTATCAGCATCCCGACTGGTGTGTGCGCTTGCCTATGATTACACAGGCCCGAAGCTTAAATTTATCCAATACAGTGGCGGTAGCCATCTACGAGGCCCTGCGTCAATGGGGCTATCCAGCGCTGGAAAGTAAGGGTCAACTGACCCGTTATCAATGGGAGGACTAAGGGGAATGGAAGAGAAGATTCTGCTGTTGGCGGACTCCGCCTGTGATATTACCAAAGAGATGGAAGCCCAAATGCCCAATGTACGAATCATCAATATGCTGCTCACGGTCAATGGCAGAGGGGTGGTGGACCGGGAAGAAATTACCCTGGATGAAATTTATGATGTGCTCAACCACTGTGAGGAGCTGCCTACCACCTCCCATATCAATGCCATGCGCTTTGTAGAGGAGTATGAGAAGGCTGCCCGGGAGGGGTACACCCATCTGATTTATTTGGGTATCAACGGAAAGGGCTCCGCCACCTTTGAGGCATCGGTTTATGCCAAGAGCCTCTTTGCCCAGGAATATCCCCAGCTGGCCGAGAAGATGACCATTTACAATGTGGACAGCCGGTGCTACTCCTATGGAATTGGTTTTCCTTTGTTTTTGGCCCAGCGGGAGTTGCTCCAGGGCCGCAACGCCAAGGAGATTGTGGATTTTCTGGTGGATTACATTGACCACCGGATGGAATATGTCAGTATCTATACTTTAAAGTTTGCCAAGCGTTCCGGACGCATCAACGCGGTTTCCGCCTTTGTGGGTGAGATGCTGGGGCTGCGTCCCATTATGGGCTTTACCGATGGGGAAAATGTGATCCATGACAAGGTACGGGGCGACAAGGCCATTGTACAGCGGATGTTTGAGTATTATAAAAACGATATTATTTCCCTGGATGAGGACTACTGTGTCCTGTGGGGAGAGGATGAGGGTCCCGCTCAGGAGCTGATTGGTCTCATTGAGGCCTACAGCGGGAAAAAACCAGCTCTCACCGGCAGAATTGGAGCCTGTGTGGCCTGCAATTCCGGGCCCCGGATTTTAGGGATTACCTTCCGAGTCAAGGAGGGTGGCCATTACTCCGCCAAGGTACAATAAAATCACCAATACAATAAAAAAGACACAGAGGGGGAAGCGTATTTCGCTTCCCCCTCTGTGTCTTTGGTGTAGGAAAATGAAAAAGAACAAAAGGTTGTTTGCAGTATGTATTACTTAGCTAACAGTTTAACAGTTTGGTACAGCAGGCTGACACCGTAGCCAGTGGCGCCCTTGCAGCAATAGGAACTGTCCTCTCCCAACCAGTTAACAGGAGCCATGTCCACATGAATCCAGGGCTTGCCTTCTACAAATTCCTGAATAAACAGACCAGCGACAATGGTTCCACCGCCATAGTTGTTACCAGGAGAGCTGTTTTTAATATCTGCTACAGCGGAATTCAGAACGGGACGCAGTTCCTTGTCAGCGTTCAGTCTCCAAACCTTTTCACAGGATACTTTAGAGGCCTGTTCCATTACGCCACAGAAAGCATCGTCATTGGAAAGGATGGGAGCGGTTCGTCCACCTACAGCACCTTTTGCAGCGCCGGTGAGGGTGGCGATATCAATGACACGATCCACCTTTTCCTCCCGGATGGCATAGGTAATGGCATCGGCCAGGGTCAGACGGCCCTCTGCGTCGGCATTGAGCATCTCAATGGTTTTCCCAGACATGGAGCGCAGAATATCCCCTGGAACATAGGCGTCACCAGAGATCATGTTTTTGCAGGCTGCTACCACAGCTACAACATTGACCGGTACCTTTCTGCGGGCCAAAGCGGTAATGGCGCCAATAACAGCTGCCGCGCCACCCATATCGTCATGCATAGTGGCCATTTTAGATTTCAGGGAATATCCGCCGCTGTCAAACATGATGCCCTTGCCAACCAAACCGATGGTTTCCTGATCGGCAGAGGCGCCCATATAACGCAGAACTACCAAACGAGGCTCATCTACCGCGCCCCGTCCAACAGCCAGGAAGGTATCCATTCCCAGGGCCTCAATCTGGGGCTTGTCAAACACCTTGCAGTCCAGGCCATACTCTTGGGCCAGCTTTTGCGCTTCTACACCCAACTGAGCAGGTGTCATAAACCGGGAAGGATGGTTTACCAAATCCCGGCTGTGAAGAGTACACTGGGCAACAACAGCTGCCTCATCCAACTGAGCCTGGAAATCAGGTAGCTGGGTAACAAACTCCACCTGTTCCATTGCGGGAGCGGCTGGATTGGATTTATAGGCTGTAAAGTCATAGGACACCAGCCAGGGGCACTCACAAAGTTTGGCCACCAGGGCAGGGTTGTTTTCCAGCCGGGCAGCGGCGTTGTCCAGATAGACAACCGTTTTGCCGCAATGCTGGTCTTTACAGTATTTGAGGGCTTTGCAAAATGCCAAATATGCTTCCCGGTTGGAAGCGTTCTCATCTCCCAGACCAATGAGAACCAGGGAGAGGATTCCGTTCTCTCCCAACAGGTTCATGGTGTAAAGAGAGCCGCACTCTCCGGAGAACTTCTCCTGATCTACCGCTGCCTTTACCGCTTCAGCCAGGTTTTTGGGCAGTTCTACCGACAAAGCGGTAGAGCCGGCAAAGGGAAGGATTACCGCGTCACAGCACAAGCAGTCATCTTGTTTTTTAGTTACTAGCATGATTTGTCAGCATCTCCTTGTAGCGTTCTTGCTCTTCCTGGTTGGCCAGCACATAGTGTTCCGGTTCGATCTCAACCCATGTGGGTTTATCGGTTTCATAGTGATGGCAGGAAGGGTCATATACTTTGATAACTTTTTTCCGCTCTACCAGTGGATCGGGATGGGGAATAGCGGATAGAAGCGCCTGGGTATAGGGATGCAGCGGATGGTCAAACAGCTTTTCAGTTTTGGCCAGCTCTACAATTTTGCCCTTGTGAATAACCGCTACCCGGTCACTGATAAAACGTACAATAGACAGGTCGTGAGCGATAAAGAGATAGGTCAAGCCTTTTTTCTTCTGCAACTCACTCATCAGATTGAGCACCTGAGCCCGAATGGAAACGTCCAGAGCAGAAATAGGTTCATCGGCGATAACCAACTCTGGTTCCATTACCAGACATCGGGCGATGCCGATTCTCTGCCGCTGTCCACCAGAAAACTCGTGAGGGAACCGGCTGGCAAACTCCGGCAGCAGGCCTACATCCAACAGAGCCTGTTCCACCAGTTTTTTCCGGTGTTCCTCATTGTCATATTTTTTCAGGTTGTACAGTCCTTCAGAGACGATGTAATCTACCTTGGCACGCTCGTTGAGGGACGCCATTGGGTCCTGGAAAATCATCTGGATGTTTTCGATGACCTTTCGGTCCATCTCCTTGCTGATTTTGCCGCTGATCCGTTCTCCTTTGTAGAGAATTTCACCGCCAGCTACATCGTTGATTCGGATAATAGCCCGGCCGATGGTAGTTTTACCAGAGCCGGATTCACCTACCAAACCAAAGGTTTCACCTTTGTAAATGTCAAAGCTGACATCTTTGATAGCGGTAAATTTCTTTTTGCCGCTGCCAAATTCTACTACCAGATTTTTAACTTCCAGCAATTTTTCTTTGTTGGTATAATCAAACATGGTCCTTCACCAACCCCCATTTCTCACGCATTTTGGAAATCAGCGCCGGAGGTTCCACGTGAGGCGCTCTGGGGTCCAAAAGCCAGGTTTTAGCCTTGTGGGTCGGACTGACCTCAAAGTAAGGCGGACGCTCGACAAAATCAATCTCCAGAGCCTGTGGATTTCGTGGCGCAAAGGCGTCACCTTTGATTTCATTGTACAGGTTGGGCGGTGTACCCTTGATGGCGTAAAGAGGTTCTCCTTTGACACCCAACTGGGGCAGCGAAGAGAGCAATGCCCAGGTGTAGGGGTGCTGTGGGTTATAGAATACTTCCTCACAAGTACCTACTTCCACAATATCTCCGGCGTACATGACAGCGATACGATCCGCTACGTTGGCTACCACGCCCAGGTCATGGGTGATATAAATGATAGTCAACTGATATTTTTCCTGAAGATTGTGAAGCAGTTTGAGAATCTGTGCCTGAATGGTAACATC
>CALXEL010000065.1 GCA_944387315.1 uncultured Clostridia bacterium | reverse complement strand
GCTGACGGCTGGATTCCTCCCGACGGGCGGAAATCTCTCCGATCTCTCCCTCCGCCTGGGTCAGCTGGTCCTGCAGATCCCGCAGCAGCTCGGCGGCCCCAGCGTTCTGTTCCTTCAGCTGGGCCAGCCGCTGGGTGAGGCGCTTTTCCTCCTCCTGGGCCTGACGCTGCTGGCGCCCGGCCTCTTCCAGGGCCATTTCCAGCCGCTTGCGCTCCCCCTCGTACCGGATCTTGTCCTCGGTGGCGTTTTTAATCTCTGAGTCGATGCCCCAGGGCTCCGCCGCTAAAGCGGAGAGCTCCTGCTCCATCTGTTCCATGGCTGCTCTCACCTGGCCGGCGGATTCTTTCAGACCCGCCGCCTGGCTGGTGAGGGACTCAATCTCCCCTCTCCGGCTCAGCATTCCCCCCGAGCGGGAGGCAGAGCCACCGGTCATGGAGCCGCCTGCGTTGACTACCTGGCCGTCCAGGGTCACCACCCTAAACCGGTAGCCATACTGTTTGGCCAGAGCCACACCACAGTCCAGGTCCTCAGCCACCACAATTCTGCCCAACAGCCACTGGACTACCCCGGCGAACCGGTCCTCAAAGGTGACAAGGCTGCTGGCAAGTCCGATATAGCCGTCCTGGTTTTCCAGCCCCTTCTCGGCCAGGGGAGTACCCTTTACCGAGGTGAGGGGCAAAAAGGTGGCCCGCCCCTGTTTGGCCGAAGCCAGCATCCCAATGGCGGTTTTGGCGGTTTGCTCATCCCGCACCACCAGGTTCTGCATGGCGCCGCCCAGGGCGGTCTCGATGGCCAGGGCATACCGGCTCTCGGTGGAAATCAGCTGGGACACCGGCCCCAGAATCCCCGCCAGCCGGCCCTGCCGGCTTTGGTTCAGCAGGTATTTGACGCTGTTCTGGTAGCCTTCCAGATTCCGCTCCATCTCTTCCAGCAGATGGGCTTTCTGTTCCAGACCCCGGGCTTTGTCCAGCAGGTCATTTCGCTTGGCCGTCAGCCCGTCATATTTCTCCTGCCGGCTGTTCTGCTTGAGCTCATATCCCTTGCGGGAATTGGCCAAACCCGAAAGGGTTTCCTCTATATTATGTAGCAGTTCCCGACAGTCCTCCAGCTCCTGGGTCAATTTCTGCTGGTTCTCCCCCAGTACCACCGACCGGTGACGGCCCTGTTCAATCTGGCTGCTGGTCTCATCCAGCAGGGAGAGGGAGGACGCCCCCTGTACCTTGGCCCGGTCGATATTCTGATAGATGGCCGCCCGCCGGATTTTGTGCTGTTCCAGCTGGGCTGCCGCCTGATTTTCCTCTTTGGAAATTTCCTCCATCTGTTGCCGCAAAACTGAAATGGACTCCTCCAGGCTTTCGGCCTGCTGCCGCTTCTGTTCCAGCGCGGTCTCCCACTCTTCCCGCTGGGCCTGCAGCTGTTGGCCGCTCTGCTGGGACAAAGCCTCCTCCTGGGTCAGCTGTTCCAAGGTCTGCTGGTTGTGCTGCAAGTCATTGCGGCCCACCGCCAGCTCGGCCTCGTTTTTGGAAATCTGTTCCTCTTTCTGGCCGATCTGGCCCCGCATGGCCTCCACTTCCACCCCATGCTGCTGCATGGCCTGGTAGAGGGAAGCGATCTCCTCCTCAATTTGTTCCAGCTGGCTGTCGATTTCATCGTGCTGGGATTTGCTGATGAGATAGCGGTCATCCAGATCCCGCAGCTGATCCCGCAGCCGGTCCAGGCTGGCCATCCACACCGAAATTTCCAGGGTTTTCTTTTGGGCGGAAAGATCCAGAAAGCTTTGGGCCTTCTGGGATTCAGCCCGCAAAGGCTCTACACGCCCCTCCACCTCCGAAAGGATGTCCCGCAGCCGCAGCAGGTTGTCCTCCGCCTGAGCCAGCTTGCGCTGGGCCTCCTCCTTGCGGTAGCGGAACTTGGCGATGCCCGCCGCCTCCTCAAAGATCTCCCGCCGCTCCCGGCTCTTACTGGAGACAATCTCAGCAATTTTGCCCTGGCCGATAATGGAATATCCATCCCGGCCCAGGCCGGTATCTAAAAACAGCTCGTAAATATCTTTGAGGCGGACTGCCGCCCCGTTGAGCCGGTATTCGCTCTCTCCCGATCGGTAGAGCCGCCGGGTAATGGTGATTTCATCGCTCTCCATCCCAAGGGACCGGTCGGCGTTGTCAATGGTGAGGGCCACCGAGGCATAACCCTGGGGTTTGCGGTTCTGGGTTCCCCCAAAAATCACATCCTCCATTTTGGCCCCTCGTAAGGTTTTGGTGGACTGCTCGCCAAAAACCCAGCGGACCGCGTCCACCAGGTTGCTCTTGCCGCTGCCGTTGGGACCCACTATCGCTGTGATACCCCTGCCGAATTCCAGCTTGGTTTTATCAGGGAAGGATTTAAAACCCTGAATTTCCAATGATCTCAGTTGCAATGACTCACTTCCTTTATAAAGGGCAAACAGCCTGTCCCCAGACAACCAGAGGGTTCCAGTTGTTTCGGGATAGGCTCCTACCCGTCCTGCCGGACCCGAAGGGTGAGTCCCTTCAGCTCCGGGTCTTCCTCTATCCTCACTGTGTATCCCAACTCCGCCAGCCGGATCAGGTTATGCTTGCGCTGTCCCGCCAGCCGGGAGCGGTTTTTGGGGTGTACTGAGATGACAATAGACCCGTCGGTGATCCTCTGTTCTGCCAGCTTTGTCTCCAGCTCTCTCCAAAGGAGCCGGCTCTCACACAGCTCCCGAAAGGCCGGGTGATAAGGCCCCGCCAACAGGTCTCTCTCCAAATCCCGGGAGGCGTGCAGTCCCAGGCGGATCACAGCGATCCCCCGCCCTGTAAAAAATTCCAGCAGCTGGGCGGACAGATCCACCGCCTCATCCAGTTCCATGGGCCGGTAACTGCCCTGGGCCAAACGATCCGCTAAGGGGGTATGGGCGATCACCAAAGTGGGATAGATCCGCACCTGGTCCGGTTTCAGATCCGCAATGGCCCGGGCGGTGTGCCAGGCCCCCTCAGGGGAGTCGCCATCCAGCCCCAGCATCATCTGCAGTCCTAGGGTAAACCCTCTTTCCTGAATGAGGGAGCCCGCCTCTGTCACCTGCTTCGGGGTATGCCCCCTGCCGTTTCTCTCCAAAACCTCCGGTACCATCGACTGGACCCCCAACTCGATGGTATCCACCCCGTACCTGGCCAGTGTATCCAGAATTTCCGGAGTAATGGCGTCAGGCCGGGTGGAGATACGGATACCGGAAAAGCCGCCCTCTCCCACAAAGGGAGCGGCCGCCTCCAGGAGCTCTGTCATATAGTCCCGGGGGACAGCGGTAAAACTGCCCCCGAAAAAGGCGATCTGGCTGTGGGCGGCGCCAGCTCCCAGATTGGCCAGCCCCTCCCGGCAGGTCTGGACCACCTCCGGCCCCCTGGGAACCGCTATACTGCCGGATATACTGCGCTGGTTACAAAAGCTGCACTGATGGGGACACCCAGCATGAGGGACAAAGATGGCCACATTGGCGTGTCTCATTCTCCCATCAGCTCCAGGGCCTCTTTGGCGGCCATCTGTTCCGCCGCCTTTTTGCTGCGACCCTCGCCGGTGCCAATTACATTGGTGTTGAGAAGCACCTGCACCACAAACCGCTTGTCGTGGTCGGGGCCGGATTCCTCCGCCAGCACATAGGAGAGCTTCTCCTCGGGATTCTGCTGGACAATCTCCTGCAAAATGGTCTTATAGTCCTTAAAAGCCGGGGCGTGTTCATTTTCCACCGCCTCTTTGGCGAAAGGCAGTACAAAGTCCCGGGCTTTTTCCATTCCTCCGTCCAGATAGACGGCGGCGATCAACGCCTCAAAGGCGTCAGCCAGTATGGAGGGGCGCTGACGGCCTCCTGTGTTTTCCTCGCCCTTGCCCAGCTTGATATAGCTGCCCAGATCGATCTTTTTCGCCCAGCCGCAAAGGGATTTTTCGCAGACAATAGAAGCCCGCAGCTTGGTCAAATCTCCCTCGGCCAGATGAAAACTCTTAAAGAGGTAATCTGAGACAATAATGGAAAGTACCGCGTCCCCCAAAAACTCCTGCCGTTCGTTGTAGGGGCAGGGGTTCTTCATCTCGTTGGCGTAGGATGAGTGGGTGATGGCAGTTTCCAGATAACTTTTGTCCCGAAAGACATAACCGATTTTCTGTTCCAGGTCCAACCTTGTTTCCTCCTTGTTGTGTCTTTCCCACCCGGACTCCTGAACAAATCAGGACTCCGCCTTGGCAGGCTCCTGGGTTTCCGACTGGGATTTGATCTCGGCCAATCCCCGCTGGATCTCCCCTACTACATCGGCCTCACAGCACTGTTTGGCCTGACGGATGGCGTTTTGGAATGCCAGTCCATTGCTGCTGCCATGGGCTTTGATCACCGGACGCTGCAATCCCAAAAGAGGTGCTCCACCGGTCTCAGAGTAGTCCATTTTCTTTTTCAGGGCCTTGATGTTACCCAGCAGGAAGGGGGCGCCCAATACCCCGGGGAAGGAGGAGAACATCTCCTTTAAGGTGTTGGAGAAAAACTTGGCCATACCCTCGGTTGTTTTCAGCACCACATTGCCGGTAAAGCCGTCACAGACCGCCACATCACACTCTCCCAGGGGCAGGCCTCTGGCCTCCACATTGCCGATAAAGTTGACAGGCGCCTTGCCCAGCAAACCAAAGGTCTCCACCTGGAGGGGAGTTCCCTTGGTCTCCTCGGTGCCGATATTGACCAGCCCCACCTTGGGCCGGGCAATCCCCGCTATTTTTTCCATATAGACAGAACCCATCAGGGCAAACTGCACCAGCATCTCGGGGCGACACTCGTGGTTGGCCCCACCGTCGATGAGCATATAACTGCCCTTCTGATTGGGCACCACCGTACCGATGGCAGCCCGCTTGATTCCTTTGATCCGCTTGACAATCAGGGAGGCGCCCACTACCAGAGCCCCTGTGCTGCCCGCAGAGACAAAGGCGTCCCCATTGCCCTGGGCCAGCTGCTGAAATCCCACCGCCATGGAGCAATCCTGATAGGACTTGAGAATCTCGGTGGGCTCCTCCTCCACCGGAATCACAGTGGGGGCATGTACAATTTCCATATGATCCAGAGAGATATTGTTCTCCTGGGCTGTTTTGCGAATGACCGCCTCGTCACCAGTCAGCAGGATGTCCACTCCATAGGCTTCCACTGCCGCCTGGCACCCCTGCAATACCGCCAAAGGGGCGTTGTCGCCGCCAAAAGCATCCACTATAATTTTCATTGGTGTTGCTCCTTTCCGTTTTCCGAGAGCGTCTGTCTCATGGCCTCCACAGACCGCTGGGCCAAAGCTAGATACCGCTGGGATTTATCCCGTATCCGCTGGGGCAGAGGGGGCAGAATTCCCATATTGCTGCCCATAGGCTGAAAATCCTCCACCAGCGGGTCGCTGATATAGGCGGCCAGCGCTCCCATCATTGTAGTATTTGGCAGAATCAGGGGACTTATACCCTGAATTTGGTTGGCCATGTTGATGCCGGCCAGAATACCCGAGGCCGCCGACTCAATATATCCTTCCACGCCGGTCATCTGACCGGCGAAATAGATCCGCTCCTCTCCCCGCAGGGCAAACCGGCTGTCCAGCAGCTTGGGGGAATTTAAAAAGGTGTTGCGGTGCATGACCCCATACCGGGCAAAGACCGCGTTTTCAAGACCGGGAATCATCGAGAACACCCGCTTCTGCTCTGGGAATTTCAGGTTGGTCTGGAACCCTACCAGGTTGTAGAGGGTTCCCTCCCGGTTTTCCCGCCGCAGCTGTACCACCGCCCAGGGACGGCGGCCGGTACGGGGATCGGTGAGGCCCACCGGCTTGAGGGGACCAAAGCGCAGGGTATCCATCCCCCGTTTGGCCATCACTTCCACCGGCATACAGCCTTCGTACACCTTAAAATGTTCCTTCTCAAACTCCTTGAGCTCCACCGACTGGGCGGAGATCAGCTCCTCATAAAAAGCCTCATACTCCTCCCGGGTAAAGGGACAGTTGATGTAGTCATCCTCCCCCCGGCCATACCGGGCGGCAAAGAACACCCGGTCCTGGTTGATGGACTCAAAGGTTACAATGGGGGCGGCCGCGTCAAAAAAGCTCAGGTACTCGCTGCCGCACAGCCGCTGAATGGCATCGGACATCCCCTGGGAGGTGAGGGGCCCGGTGGCAATGATTACGTTGCCCTGGGGAATCTCGGTCCACTCCTTCACCCCGGTGGTAATCATGGGGTGGCTGCGGATCTTTTCGGTGACCAAATCGGAGAATTTTTCCCGGTCCACAGCCAGAGCGCCCCCCGCTGCCACCGCTGTCTGCCGGGCGCAGTCTACAATGAGAGAACCCAGCATGGACATCTCCTCTTTGAGAAGCCCGGCGGCGGATTCCAATCGGGAAGCTTTCAGCGAGTTGGAGCAGACCAACTCAGCAAAGCCCGGGTAATGGTGGGCCGGGCTGTATTTGTGGGGCTTCATTTCCCACAGCTGTACCGGGATTCCCCGGTTGGCCAAAGCCCAGGCCGCCTCGCAGCCGGCAAGCCCGGCGCCAATTACCTGCACTGATGTCATTCCTCTTTCAGTCCCCTCTCATATCCGCAGTCTGGCTTCAGGCAGTGAATTTTGCCCAGCTTGCCCGCCTTGCGGAACAAAGTGGAGCCGCATTTGGGGCATTTTTCCGCCAGAGGCTTATCCCAGGTCATAAAATTACAGGTGGGGTAGTTTTCACAGCCGAAAAAGCCCTTGCCGTTTTTGGACTTTTTGGCCAGCATCTTGCCGCCGCACAAAGGGCAGTTGCCCTCGGTGGGCTGGACAATTTTTTTGGTATTCTTACACTCAGGGAAACCGGGACAGGCCAAAAACTTGCCGAACCGGCCCACCTTGATGACCATCTTCCGTCCGCACAGCTCGCAGACCACGTCGGTTTCCTCATCGGGCACCTTCACCCGGGTGCCCTCCATATTTTCCTCGGCCTTTTTCAGAGTCTTGTCAAAATCCTCATAGAAACTGTCCAGTACCTTGACATAGCCAGTTTTGCCCATCTCAATCTCATCCAGGCTCTTCTCCATATTGGCGGTGAAATCCACATTGACAATATTGGAGAACTGATCCTCCATCAGTTTTGTGGTCACCTCACCCAAAACAGTGGGCTTGAGAGCCTTTGCCTCCCGCTCCACATAACCTCTGGCCAGAATGGTAGTGATGGTAGGGGCGTAGGTGGAAGGCCGTCCGATTCCGTTTTCCTCCAGGGCTTTAATGAGGGAGGCCTCGGTATACCGGGCCGGCGGCTGGGTAAAGTGCTGGTTGGCGTCCAGGGTCTTTACCTTGAGGGGATCACCGGTGGCCAGCGGCGGCAAAGCGCCAGTATCCTCCTCCTGGTCATCCCGACCCTCCTCATAGAGGACGGTAAAGCCATCAAATTTCACCGAGTAGCCAGAGGCTTTAAACAGGTAATCCTTGGCCTGAATATCCGCCGAGACGGTATCCAACAAGGCGTTGGCCATCTGGCTGGCGATAAACCGCTCCCAAATCAGCTTGTACAGCTTGTACTGGTCACTGGTCAGGTTGCCCTTGACCTGGTCGGGGGTCAGAGAGGGCATGGTGGGCCGGATAGCCTCATGGCCATCCTGGGCGTTGGCTTTGGACTTGTATACCCGGCGGCTCTGGGGCAGGTAGTTTTTGGAATAGCGGCTCTCAATATAGGCGCAGGCCTCCTGCCAGGCTTCATCTGAGATTCGCAGGGAGTCGGTACGCATATAGGTGATGAGACCTACCGCTCCCAGGTCGGCCACTTCCACACCCTCATAGAGCTCCTGGGCGGCCTTCATGGTACGCCGGGCCTGGAAGCCCAGCTTCCGGGAGGCCTCCTGCTGGAGGGTGGAAGTGGTAAAGGGCGGAGCGGGAGACTTTCTGCGGACGCCTTTTTTCACAGCGCCCACCACAAAGCTGGCGTCCTGCAAATCCGCCACAATGGCTCTGGCGTCCTCTTCCTTTTTAATATCCACCTTTTTCCCATTTTGAGAAGCCAGCTTAGCACTGAATGCTTTGCGGCTGCCCTTGCCCAACAGCTGGGCGTCAATGGTCCAGTACTCCTCGCTTTTAAATGCCTTGATCTCCTCTTCCCGGTCCACAATCAGCCGGACCGCCACCGACTGGACCCGTCCAGCCGAAAGGCCCCGGCGTACCTTGCGCCAAAGGAATGGGGAGAGTTTATAGCCCACAATCCGGTCTAAAATCCGGCGGGCCTGCTGGGCGTTGACCAAATCCAGGTTGATCTGCCTGGGGTGATCCATTCCATTTTTTACGCCCGTCTTGGTAATTTCATTGAAGGTAACCCGGTTGGGCTGTTCCAG
The DNA here is from genome assembly GCA_944387315.1 of uncultured Clostridia bacterium. GTDB lineage: Bacteria > Bacillota > Clostridia > Oscillospirales > Ruminococcaceae > CALXEL01. The sequence continues at coordinate 629 of CALXEL010000065.1, read as the reverse complement.
ATCCATTCCCAAAAGGTAGGCCAGATGCCAGGAAATGGCCTCTCCCTCCCGGTCCGGGTCGGTGGCCAGAAAAACCTGGTCGCTTTTCTTGGCGGCCTTTTTGAGAGAATCAATCAGCTCTTTTTTGTCCTTCATTTCCACATACTGGGGAGTGAAGTCATGCTCCACATCCACCCCCAGCTTGCTTTTGGGCAGATCCCGGATATGTCCCATGGAGGCCACAACCTCATAGCCGGGGCCCAGATATTTTTTTATGGTTTTGGCTTTCGCCGGAGACTCTACAATCACTAAATTTGACATGGATACCTCCCATGGTTATCTATAGAATATCGTGCCTCTCCTTTGGAAGGCTATACGATTTTTATATGCTAAAACGCCGTCCCGGGTGCGCTTTTACCAGACCGTAAATTTCAAGTTCGGTCAATGCCCCCAGCACCTGGGTAATGGGCAAAGACAGCTCCATAGCTATGCTGTCTGCTGTTATCATGTCCGAACCCATACACTGGTAAACAGCTAACTGGCAGTCGGTAAGATAGTCGGGCGCCGTTTTTTTGACAGGCTGGGAATTTTGTGGCTGATGAGGGGGTATCTCCGATTCCGGGCCCTCCTTATCCTCCCACGCCACCGAA
>CALXEL010000064.1 GCA_944387315.1 uncultured Clostridia bacterium | reverse complement strand
ACAGAATCTCACAAATCATATCCATCGATAGAATAAGGATGTGTTGCAAGTGGATGTTTATCACACCATATATGTAGCAGTAACCCAGCTGTTCCTGGGTAGTTATGTTATGCTGTTGATTGATTTCCGCCAGCCAATCGCACTGTGGCGAAAACGATGGATTATTACCATAGTACTGGTAGTCTGCGCCAATTTGATGGGACTGCTCTTTTGGAATTTCTGGGAAACATATAAGCATGTAGCGGTGTTTACAATGACCCTTCCATATATATTGGCCACCCTTTGGTGTTCCCAATATCGGGATGGCCGTGCTGTTTTTGATATTTTCACAGCTCTGTTTATTGGTTGTATTGGAACTGTAAATGCCAGCTTTACAAAAATATTTTTGGTTGATAATGAGTATTTTTCTTTTGTAGTACGTGTTATTTCCTTTCTTCTGATGTTTTTCTTACTGCGTCGTTTCAGTCTCACCTACCAAAAAATGATCCATCAGTTGGATCACAGTTGGAACCTCCTTTGTATCATTCCAACTACTACATTTTTAACCACCCTGTATGTCTACAATAATCTGTTACTGGCATATCCAATAGCTGCCCTTGTACTGGTTTATGGTTTACTGATTGTCTGCGGCGGTGCGTATTATCTGATGTATTTATTTTTTGATCATATCCAAAGGGAAAATGAGGCACAAAATAACCGTAAATTACTGGAATTACAGATCTCTGTTCTCCAAAGACGTATGGAAACCATGAAGATGGCGGAGGAAGTTCTTCGCACCCAACGGCATGATTTGCGCCATTATTTTCAAACAGCAAGCGAACTTGTATCCCGGGGGGAACAAAAATCTGCTATTGACTTTCTCAGTGCAGCCGTCAAGCGCCTAGACAACTATCAAACGGTACATTGGTGTCGTCCTCCAATTTTGGACGCGGTGTTTGCTTCCTATTTTGAACAGGCCCAATATCAGGGTATTAAGGTAGATGCCCAGATTTCTTTGCCCGAACAGCTGCCTGTAGACGAAGGGGAACTGGCCATTGTTTTTGCCAACGTCCTGGAAAATGCCATTCATGCCAATTTGGAGCTGCCCCTTGAAGACAGAAAAATTTACTGCCATGTTATTGGGCACCCCAATATTATGGCGGAAATTACCAACCCCTTTCTGAACGCGGTATGGTTTGATGAAAACGGAGTTCCCCTGACAGGAGCAAAAGGACATGGATTGGGAACACGTTCCATTCAATGTTTTTGTCAAAAATATGGGGCAGCTTGTCATTATGAAGCGAAAGATGGACTTTTCACTTTTCGCATTGTCCTATAATCTATCTAAAAGTAATTTCTTTTTTTAAAAAATAAACAAGCCGCTGAAATCCCGTAAAAGTTTGTTATAATAAGGGAAAAGCGACACCGTTTGTACCAATTGGGAAGGAGAGAATCTTATGGAAAAAAATCGTCTGCTCTGTTTGGGGCTGGTGCTTTGCCTCCTGCTTACGGGCTGTTTGAGGGAGGAAGAGCAATCTCAATCATCCCAGTCAGAGACTGACTCCCAATCTTCTGGAACCTCACAAGAGAAGCCAGATCTGCCCATCCGAGATGGTGCAGGTTTATCCGAGGCAGTAGCCCGGTATTTCATTGAACAGAGGGACCAAGTCCAGGACGGCCCGCTGACCGAAGCGGATGTGACCCGGCTGTGGTATCTGGTCAATACCCTTTATGATGCTGATGATATAGCCTTTGTGGACGATATGACAGAGGTGCCCGACGACATTCCCACTGGTATAACATCCCGGTTCCTAGATTTTAAGGAGGCTACCCAGTATCTCTTCACCAGTCATGGCCTAGAGCAACTGCTGGCAGCACAGATGGCTGGGACACCTTATATCTATCAGGCACCAAATGGGGATGTTTATCATCGTGGGCCGTATAAAACTGGATATTTCTATCAGCAGGTCATGACAGGCTACCAAATTGTCAGCAGTGACCAGGACAGCGCCCAGGTGGAAGTGTCCTGGAAGATTATGGGGCCGTTGGACTGGGAAAAGGAGCGTCCTGAAGCTTTTACAACACTGTACCTGAAACGGGAGGACAGCCGCTGGAAAGTAGACGGCTATAACTTCCCCGAGGCAACTTATCCAGAGGAATTTACCATTTCCGAGGAGATACGGGTAAAGCTAACCGATGGGGAGAAATCCGTATCCCTTTCAGATACAGCTGAAAAGGAACAGATCGTTGCCCGTTTGGGGGAGCTGACCGCAGGAACACTTGTCCAGGAGGCACCACCTCAGGACTGCATTGCAGTACAGGCAGTGGACAACGGCAGAGTTTATCATATGTCAGTGGCCTCGGACGGTCGTGTATGGGATACCCTCTACGCCGAAGAGGAGTGGGTTCTCTACCAGACTGATCCATCACTTTACCAGGAGCTTCAGGAACTTCTGGCATAAAAATAAAAAACAGCCGGAAAAAATCCGGCTGTTTTTTGTGCTGTCTGGCGGGTTGCCCACAGCAGATTGTTAGAGTCAATGGGCAGGTAGCCCCTAATCTAGGCCAAAGAAAAACCGCTGAAATCTTTTGATTTCAGCGGTTTGCTGGTTGCGGGGGCAGGATTTGAACCTACGACCTTCGGGTTATGAGCTGCGGTTTGTATGCGGTGGGGAGACATTCCGGCTGATTTCCGGCCCTGTGGACTCGGAAAGCCACGCTCTCTGGCCCTGTCTGTTCCACTGGTTCCATGGACTCTGATTCCCGTATGGGTCAGGGTTTGGGTCAGAATCCGGGAAACCCGAAGGTCAGATTTCCCTTGGAGAAGGGATTGAGGGAGGATAAAAACACAAAAAATTTGCCCT
>CALXEL010000063.1 GCA_944387315.1 uncultured Clostridia bacterium | reverse complement strand
GTGGCAAAAAAGGCAATCTCCCGGCAGAGCAGTGGGGATACTCCCTGCAAGCACTCCATCAGCCGTTTGGAGAGTTCGGTCTCCCGACGCTGCTCTCCCAGCTGCTGCAAAATGGCATCCGCCGAACCGGTCATCAAATTTTGTTTGTGGGGCTGAGCCGGTGGAGGCGCATAGGCCATACCCGGCAGCACCGGGCGCACACTTGACATCTCGCTGCCCACCCTTTTGATGGCGTCGATTATCTTGCCCTTTTCATCAATCAACATAATATTGCTGTGGCGGCCCATAATTTCCACACAGAGGGTCAATACCACCCGGTCCCCCAACTCATTGATCGTTTCCAAATCCAGGTGTAAAATCCGGTCCATCCCCACCTGGGATACCCCTACCACCTTGGCAGACCCCAAGTGCTTTCGCATCAGCATACAAAACATGGGAGGGGAAGCGGGGTTTTCCACCGGAATTGAGGTAAAATGAATCCGGGAACTGTTGGCCGAAGCGGAAATCAAAAGTTTGACCGCCCCTTCTCTCCCCCGCAGGGAGAGGATCAATTCCTCCCGGCTGGGCTGATAAATCTTATCCACCCGGCTGCCCATGATCTGCCGGGCGATTTCCTCCTTAACCTGGCTGAGCATCGCGCCGTCCAATGGCATGGGAACCACCTTCTTTCCTAGGAATTTAATTGGTTAAATGCAGGTAAATACCTCCTGGCTGCTGTGGGCCAGGGAAAAGGTTACCTCCGGAAACTCCTTTTGCAGTTTCCGCATAATAGGAGCCAATACCACCGCTTCGGTGCTGTGATGGCCCGCGTCAATGACTACCAGCCCATTTTGGGCGGCGCTCAGGTATTGATCGTGTTTGATTTCGGAGGTGACCAGGGCGTCGGCGCCACTGGCAATGGCGGCCTCCACCAGGGAGCCTCCCGAACCGCCGCAAACTGCCACAGTGACAATGGTTTTGTCCCCATGGCCCAGCCGGACCCCAGTACACCCCAGCCGTTTTTTTACATGCTGGGCAAACGCTTCGGGTGAAGCGGGCTCCGGCAGCCGCCCCATCCGGCCCAGGCTGTACCCCTCATAGATCCCCTGGTTCTCATACAGTTCAAAAACCGGGTGCTCATAGGGATGAACCATCTTCATGGCGGCCAGCACGCCGGGCAGCTTATCCCTGGCTACCGACACCTCAATACAGGATTCCACCACCATTTCTTCTGAGCCCACCGGCTGCTGTCCGTTATGGAACCGGCTGACTCCTTTGGAAATATAGCTGCTGGGCGCTCCCCCCGGTACAGTACCTGCTCCCGCGTGAATCAAAGCGGACAGCATATCCTGCAGGTAAACCTGGGGGACCAGCACCTCCAATTTATAATAATATTCTTTTTCCTGGGCGGTAAACCCGGTGATATCACAGAGCCCCAGGGCCAAGGCCAATTGGTCGTTGACCCCATCCTGAGCCAAATCCAGATTGGTATGAGCGCTGATCACCCCAATATTTTTCTGAATGAGCCGGGCAACCACCGAAGAGGAAGGAATTTTCTTCAGGGGATGGAAAATCACCGGATGATGGGTCAGCAGCAGATCCGCCCCCAGACGGGCAGCCTCCTCCACCACTGGAATAGTGGCATCCAGAGCCAGCACCACCCGTTCCACCGGTCTGTTTTTCTCTCCCAACAACAACCCGCTGTTGTCCCAGGACTCAGCCCGGCGAAAAGGAGCCATCTCATCCATTGCCTGATAAATCTGTCCTATGGTTGTCATAACAGCTGGTTCATCCTTTCTCTCAATTGGGTCAGCAAAGCTTCATATTCCTCCAACTGGGGATTCGGCTCCTTGGCCCGCCCCAATCCCTCTACCCGTTCCGCCAGTGTACGCTCCACCCGGCGCAGATAAGCAATAGTATCCGGATATGGGGCCTGATCTACCTTTCCAATCCACCGTTCCAAAGAGGATGGTGCACCCACCTGTCCCGTATAGTAGACAGACAGAACGCTGTAAACGAACTCCCCACTGGTCACCGGTATCTCTTCCCGGGTTTCAAAACCGTTTTCCGCCAGGAACCCCCTTAAAAACTCCACCTTGGTCATAGGCTGGAGCAGCAGATGTTTTTCCGCAGACCGGAGCCAAGGAGCTTCCTCTATAATATGGGCGATCATCTCACCGCCCATGCCGGCAATGACAATATCGTCCACCCATTGGGGAGAGACCTCTCTCAGCCCATCACACAAGATACACCGGGACCGGCTTTCCAACCCCAGTTGGGCCAGCAGGGTTCTGGCTTTTTCCAAAGGCTTGGGGCGGATGTCACAGGCGATACCTTCGGGAGCGATTCCCTGGGACAACAGAAAGGCGATAAGCAGCCCATGATCGGTACCCACATCCGCCACTCTGGCCCCTGGCCGCACCATGGAGGCAATCTGGCCCAAACGGGAATCCAGCTCTATCATTGGGAAAGCACCACCTTTTGGTTATATTTGTTCTTTATTATAAACGGCTGTGGGAAAAATAGCAAGAAATCCCATAGGGATTTGGGCCCACCACCCGACAGGACAAAAAAGGCGTCATGCCTGCGCATGACGCCTCTCTCACCCATAAAAATGGAATACCTTACATCTGCTGCTCTTTCATCTTAGCAAAGCACTCGCTGCAGTAAACAGGACGGTCCTCACGTGGTCTGAAAGGAACCTTAGCCTCTTTGCCGCAGTTGGCGCAGGTGGCGGTGAACATCTCTCTCTCGGGTTTCGCGCTGTTCTTGCGAGCATCGCGGCAAGCCTTACATCTCTGGGGCTCGTTTACAAAGCCTCTCTCCGCGTAGAATTCCTGCTCACCAGCGGTGAATACGAACTCTGCTCCACAATCTTTGCACTTTAAAACTTTGTCTGCGTACATGTTAATTACCTCGCTTATGGATTTGAATTTTACCCGTGGTTCAACTGAGATTGATGTCAATGCTCCGCGTTACTGCCAAGGGCGTACTTATTAATAACCTTTTTCTAGAAAAGGTTGAAAACGGGGACTCTACAGCCTAGATCTGTGCTGCATGTAATTTCCGCCTGACACGTTGCAGTGCGTTATCCACAGCTTTGGTCGTACAATGAAGACAATCTGAAATTTCCTGATAGGAATTTCCCTTAAGATGGAGCTCCAGAACTTCCTGTTCGAAAGCAGATAATAGGGTAGATATTTGCTTTTGCCGCAGGGACTGATGTTCCTGCTGAATAATAATTTCCTGCGGGTCCATGGCGTTCTGGGATTCACTTTCCCGATCCCACTCCTCCAGGGAGGCATGGTAATTCAGAGGGCGGTTTTTATCCCGATGATACGCCTTAACAGCGGAAAGAATCTTGTTGTCGATACAGCGGCAAGCATAGGTTTTAAAAGCTGCCGGCTCCTGAAACCGGTAGGTATAGATGGCACTGAGCAGGCCAATCATTCCCTCCTGCGCCAGGTCCTCCAGCTCCAATCCGGTTCCCAAAAAACTTTTGGCCCGAAGTGTCACCAAAGGCGTGTACCGCACAATCAGGGAGGACGCCGCGTCCGCATTGCCCTGTTGGGCTCTGTCAGCCAAAACGGCATCCGGCTGTGAATCAATCGTAGGATTTTGTTTCATCCTGTCCTCTCCGCACAGAGATCTCGCACTTATTCCCGTACATTGTACCCTACCAAAAGGCCCATTGTCAAGTACTTTTATGGATTCTGTCAAAAAGGACCGTTCGACATCTTTTTTACCGGGTCAAGTCCCGAATCCAGTTGCCCCGGAAGATCCGCAAAATACTGAAAACGCTTTTTATCATCTCATCACATTTGAGCAGCAGGAACACCAGAGGCACCGGTAAACCCCATACCAACCCGGCGCAGAAGCCCAAAGGAATGGCCAAGGTCCACATAAACAGCAGATCCATAAGCAGTACGAACCTGCCGTCCCCGCCGCCTCGCAGCACCCCGATCATGGTGATCATCGAGATGGACTGGAAGAAAACCAAAACCGAAGTGATAGCCATAATATCCATGGTATAGCTTTGGGTTAGGGGACTGATATTGTACAGTCCCACCACAAAGGGGCGCAGGACAAAAATAAGTGCTCCTGCCGCCACACCGACCCCTAGGCTTAAAAACACCAGGGTAGTGGCCCGCTCTTTGGCCTTTGGAATGTCCCCTTCCCCGATGGTATTGCCAATCACTGCCGCCGCGGCGTTGCTCAGGCCAATAATGGCCACCGAAGCAAACTGCATCACTACTGTATTGATGCTGTTGGCCGATACAAACTCCCGACCCATTCGGCCAATGACAATAGCCACTACCGAAGCGCCGGAGGACCAGAGAAACTCGTTAAACAAAATGGGCATGGCATTGCGGACAAAATCCTGGGTAATCTCCCGATCTGTACCGACCAAATCCTTAAACCGGAACCGGATATCCTTCTCCCAATAAAAAGTGTAGAACCAGATGATAACAAATTCACATACCCGGGCAATGGAAGTAGCCAGTGCGGCGCCAGCAATCCCCATACGGGGAGCTCCCAAATTACCGAAGATGAAAACCCAGTTAAAAAAGACATTGACCGCCAGAGAAATGCTATATACCACTACCGAGATTTTCACCTTGCCTGACGCCCGAAACATCATAACGCTGTTGTTGGATATTGCGTAAATGGGATAGATAAATCCAATGATCCGGAGATACTGGCAACCTCCTGCAATCACTTGGGCATCTGTAGTAAAAATGGACATTACCACCTGAGGTACCAGCAGAGCCAGGGCGGCAAATGCCAAGGAGATTGCTAAGGAGATTCGGTACACCAAAGCCATAATGCGGCGCATCCGATCCAGGTCTCCCTTACCCCAATACTGGGCCATCAGCACGTTGGCTCCCCCAGTCAAACCAAAACCTACCACCTGCAACATATAAAACAACTGGTTGGCAATGGAAGCCGAGGAAAGCTCCACCTCGCCCAGCGCCCCCAACATCAGGGTATCCGCCATGCTGACCCCCACCGTAATCAGGTTTTGCAATGCGATGGGTATTGCAATGGCGCACAGCTTTTGATAAAACACTCTGTCTTTTACAAAGAGCGTCATCTTCACAACCTCCAACTCCCGATTTTAAAACCGATGAGCAGAAATCCCAATTCTGCCAGATTTTATCAAACACATGCTCAGTATACCCACAAAACCTGATTTTGTAAACACCCGGCCACCCTCTTAGATCCAGCCTCTGTGAAAAGCCGTAGGCTCGTCACTGTGCCCTCCTGCCCCAGTGGGCTCCATCAGGCTGGCCCGGCGAATAATACCCCGTCCAAAACGACTGCGCAAATCATCCACCTGACCCTCCAGCCACTCTTCCCGCTCTGCCCGGGCCGAATTCCAAAACAGGGAGAGCTGATTTGCGTCCAAATCGGTCACCAGCTCCCCTGCTCGGATTCCCAAAGCCCGCACTGGCCACTTCCAGTCATAAAATTCCTCAAACAGTTTGATGGCGGTCTGGGCCAGCGCTGGCACATTGCGGGTGGGCACCTCCAATTTGCACCCATGTTCCTGGGTTACCAGCCGTTTGTCCTTAACCGAAACCGTCAAGTTTCCTCCTACAAGGTGTTCCTGGCGAAGCCGGCTGGACACCTTCTCAGCCAGCTGCAAAAAGACCCGCCACACCTCCTGGGAGGTGGTCAAATCCCGGACACAGGTGGTGGAATTCCCCACACTTTTGACCGGCGGAATCTCATGCTGCCGCAGCACCGGAGCCATATCATACCCATTGGCATTGCGCCACAGGATTTCCCCATTTTTACCCAGCAGCTTCCGCAGCAGCCCCGGGTCGGTTTGAGCCAGCTGTCCAATGGTCAAAATCCCCACCCTTGCCAGCTGCCGGCTGGTGGCCCCACCCACTCCCAGCAGCGCGCTGGTTTTTAAGGGCCAGACAATTTCAGGATACCTTTCTTTTGAAATGATACTGACCGCGTCGGGCTTTTTTAAGTCGCTGCCCAACTTGGCAAATACCTTATTAAAACTGACCCCCACCGAAATAGTCAGTCCCAGCTCCTCTTTGATTCGCCGGCGAATCTGATGGGCAATCTCCTCTCCCTGCCCAAATAACCGGGTACTGCCGGTCACATCCAACCAGCATTCATCAATGCCGAAAGGTTCCACCTGATCGGTAAAGCAGCCATAGATTTCCCGGGCCTGTCTGGACCAGTGGCAGTATTCGGCAAAGTGCGGGGGAAGCAGCACCAACTGGGGACACTGTATCCTGGCCTGCCAAACCACCTGGCCTGTGGACACTCCAAAAGATTTTGCCAATTCGTTTTTGGCCAGAATAATTCCATGGCGGTCCTGAATGCTGCCGCATACCGCCACCGGGAAATTTGCCAGCTCAGGGTGCTTTTTGCACTCCACTGTGGCATAGAAATTATTCAAATCACAGTGCAAAATCACCCGGTCCATTTAGATTCGCCTCCGAAAAAGAACATTTGTTCTCTTTTAGTATAACAAATGATGTGGCCTCTGTAAAGACAGAAAAAAATTCCAACCCTACACCTGTCTCAGCCAAATGCCTACCCTCGTCCTCTTGCTTTTCCCTTGACCCTGCTGCTATAATAAAGCAGGAATTTTTGTCCAGATTAAAAGGGAGGTATTTAAAATATGTATCATAAATTGCGGCAAGACCGGGAACAACTGCCCCAGCTTTTGGAAGAGGTATTAAAGCAGGCTCAAGAGTACCTGGCCCGGCGAGATGACACCTTTGTGGCCCCCACACTCACAGAAAAAAATCTTTCCCATCTGCCCCAGGAGGGAATAGGCGCCCAAAAGGCTCTGGAAGAATTTAAAACCCGCTACAGCGAAGCCATGCTGGCCACCTCCGGACCCCGGTTCTTTGGGTTTGTCATTGGCGGCAATACCCCCGCTGCTTTGATGGGAGACTGGCTCACCTCCCTCTACGATCAGGACGCCTTTGGCATTGATGGCAACGCTGACCGGCAGATTGAGCTGGAAGCCATTGCCTTCCTCAGGGAGCTGTTTGACCTGCCTGAGGATTATACAGGCGTCTTTGTTTCAGGAGCTACCATGGCCAACTGTTCCGCTCTGGCCATCGCCCGGGAATGGGCTGCCCAAAGCCAGGGAAAAACCGCCAACGATGGCATCTATGGCCTCACTCCTCCCACCCTGCTCACCGGTGTTGCCCACGCCTCGGTTTACAAAGGGTTGTCCCTGCTGGGTATTGGCCGGAACGGCGTAGTCAAGCTGCCCTGCCTGCCAGGCCGGGAAGCAGTGGATGTAGCGGCGCTGGAATCCTATCTGGCGGCCCATCCCACCGAAAAGATCATTGTAATCGCCAACCTGGGAACGGTCAATTCAGGGGATCTGGACGATCTGCAAGCCATCGCTGCCCTCAAGGACAAATACGACTTCTATCTTCATGTGGAAGGTGCCATCGGCGCGGTAGCCATGGCCTCCCCTCTTTACCGTCCTCTCTTTAATGGCGTGGAAAAAGCTGACAGTATAACCATAGACGCCCACAAGTGGCTCAACACCCCCTATGACTGCGCAGTCCTGCTGGTGCGGGGCAAAGCTTTGCAGGAACTCCAATACCGAGTGTTTGCCCAGGCGGAAACAGTGACCGATCCCATGCCAGAGGCTTCTCCATTTTTCAATCTGACACCGGAAGGCTCTCGCCGGATGCGCTCCCTGCCTGCCTGGTTTACTCTGAAAGCCTATGGCAAAGAGGGATACCGGGAGCTGGTGGAACGGAACTGCGCCATGGCCCGCCGGCTGGCCCAGCAGCTGTCCGCCGCTGAAGAAATCCAACTGATGCATGAGGTTCGGTTGAATGTTCTTTCCTTTACCCTCAACCTTCCCTCTGAAAAGCTGACTGTAGAGAACATCAACGCCTTTGCCGATCTGTTGCGGAAACAGGGAATCACCTATATGAATACCGCCTCACTGTTTGGGAAACCTGTGGTGCGCTCCGCCATCAGCAACTGGTCTACCCAGGAGCGGGAGATCGATCAGGCTGCCCAATCCATTGTGGCCTGTGCCAGGGAGTTTTGTGCCGCCCTGAAATAGGGTAGCAAAATTCCAGAAAAATCAAAATTTCCTCTTGCTTTTTACAAAGGGATTGTATATAATAGTAGAAGTTCTCTGCTGTAGAAATCAAGAGCTTGCCGGCGTGATGGAATGGCAGACGTGACGGACTCAAAATCCGTTGGTAGCAATACCGTGTGGGTTCAAGTCCCACCGCCGGCACCACCGGCCAGGAGCCTGGAGCCAAGTTGCGCTCCAGGCTTTCCTGATATCCACAGAAGTCAGCCACATCCAGGTGAGCAAAAATCGTTTTCTCCTTTAAATCCCATTAAAAATATGACGACAGGGGGAAAGATCATGCAAAAGGTAGTTTACATCAGCAATAGTCGTGATTTTACAGAGCAAAAGGATATCAACGACAATCAATACCTTGTTCGCATCAACAAACTGTTGGAGGAGGGATGGGTCATTTCACAAATGAATACCCAAACCGTTGCCGTTGATCCCAAACTGGAAAACTATCTCCACAAAGAAACCCTTGTATCCTTTGTGATTCTGGAAAAACCTGAATAACCGAACAGGGCCGGAGCCAAGTCGCGCTCCGGCTCTTTTTCTTTGCTCTAAAATGATCACCCGCGTCCTGGCAGATCTAAACCGACCACCTATCCCATGTCCCCTTTCCCGCAAAGGGCCATGGCTGGCCATCCCTGTAACTTTTATAGAATATGAAAATACCGAATTGCGGCCCAAATCAATCCGCCCCACTGTACAGGGTCTGGAGTCAACTGCGCTCCGGGAAAAAAGGACTTTTAGCCTCATTTCCCTTGACGTAACCAACATAAATTGGTATACTGTAGTCGAGGTGATAATATGTACGAAAAAATTACTGCATATGCAAATATTTTTGAGGATAATGCTGTACCCAAGGCAGATCTGCCAGGTAAAATAGAATCATTTTCCAATGATTTTATGCAATCTGGATTCATGGTTTCCGATGCTATGGAAGCCATGGGTGAACGCGCCTTTGCCGGTAAAGAGGCTTTGAAAAAAGACGCTCCC
>CALXEL010000062.1 GCA_944387315.1 uncultured Clostridia bacterium | reverse complement strand
AACTATGCCCTGCGCAACCTGCTGTCGGTGCGGTGGTTTATGGCTCCTGAGGGCCGGGTGGACAATATGGATGAAATTATGCCAGGTTACTCCTACTATGACACCCAGCTGGGTTATGACATCTATGAAAATGACTACTTCCTGCCCATGGGATTTGCCTATGACACCGTCTTTGACAAGGAAATGATGGACACCGTCCCCACAAGCCTGCGCAGCAATATGATGCTGATTTCCCTCTATCTGGAGGACACCGACGCCATCGCCCGCAACCAGGACATCCTCACCCTGGTGGAAGAACTGCCCACCGACCAGTTTGGGGAGGACGGGATGATGGCAGCTGTGGAGGAGCGGCGCACCATGACCTGTGACACCTTCACCATTGACAACCGGGGCTTTACCGCCACCAGCAATCTGGATGAGGAACGGCTGATGTTTTTCAGCGTTCCCTACGACGAGGGTTGGAGCGCCACTGTAAACGGCCAGCCGGTAGTCATTGAAAAGGCCAATATAGGCTTTATGGCGGTTCGGGTACCCGCCGGAGAGGCCACCATCCGCTTTACCTATCTGGCCCCCGGTCTCATCCCCGGCCTCATAGTCAGCGCCGGCGGCCTGGCCATTCTTATCTTCTATCTCATCTGGGCCAGAAAGTATCAGACAGTGGGCAATGTCACCCTGAGCCTCACCGAGGAAAACCCCTATGTAGATTGGCCTCAGCCCAATTCCCAGACCCAGGCTGACCCGGCCATCACCGGCAACCTGACTCTGGAACAGCTGACCGCGCTGGCCGATCTGGAAGAGGAACAGCAGGACACAGGCCCGGACCCAGAGCCAACACAGGACGACAAAAAGGAGGAGCCGTAATGGGAGAGGTACTCTATCTGGTGGTGCCCTGCTACAATGAACAGGAGGTTCTGCCTGAGACAGCCCGGCGGCTGAAAGAAAAGCTGGGAGACTGTATCGGACGGGGGTGGATTTCCCCCGAGAGCCGGGTACTTTTTGTGGACGACGGCAGCCGGGACAACACCTGGCGGCTGATTGAGGAACTGCATGGACAGGACTCCCTCTTTTCCGGGGTCAAGCTCTCCCGGAACCGGGGCCACCAAAATGCCCTGCTGGCCGGGCTTATGACTGCCAAAGACCGGTGCGATATCACCATCTCCATGGACGCCGACCTGCAGGATGACATTGGCGCCATCGACGGTTTTTTGGAAAAGCGCCGTCAAGGCTATGACATTGTCTACGGGGTGCGCTCCAAACGGGAGACCGACACCTTTTTCAAGCGGACTACCGCCCAGGGCTTTTACAAGGTAATGCTGGCTTTGGGGGTGGAAGTGGTGGACAACCACGCCGACTTCCGGCTGATGAGCGCCCGGGCAGTGGAAGCTCTTTCCCAGTTTGAAGAGGTCAACCTCTTTCTGCGAGGCATTGTCCCCCTGGTGGGATTCCCCTCGGCCATTGTCACCTATGAGCGCCACGAGCGGTTTGCCGGCCAGAGCAAATACCCTTTAAAAAAGATGCTCTCCTTTGCCTTTGACGGCATCACCTCTTTCAGCGTAAAGCCCATCCGCCTCATTACCAGCCTGGGCTTTTTCATCTTCGCCGCCAGCCTGCTGGCCCTGTGCTATCTGCTGGCCCTCAAGCTGATGGGCCGCACCGTACAGGGCTGGACCACCCTGATGGGCTCCATCTGGCTCATCGGCGGAATTCAGCTGCTCTGTCTGGGCATCATTGGGGAATATATCGGAAAAATTTATAAAGAGGTCAAACACCGGCCCCGGTTTATCATCGATACCATCCTGGACCAGAAGAATTCCTGATGGTTTGCCTCTGCCAAAACAAAACGCCCTTGGGAAAATGTGTTTTCCCAAGGGCGTTTTTTGATGGCTTTATTCCTCTCCGGCAGCTTCCGAGGGGAAGCAAAGGTTCACCCCATTGAGAGCAACCCCCTCCTCTGCCCGGATGAGAATGTATTTTTTCCCATCCAGAATCCGGGCCTCCACCAGGTCCCCCCGCTGGGGGTTCACCTGGATGGTCACATCGGGGGTGGTCAGCTGCAGCTTTTTGGTGTCCATCAGGTTCTGGGGGCTCAGCTGGGCGGCGGGCCCAAAGGTTTCCCGGCACCGCTCCCGCACCGCCTCCTGGCAGGCAGGTGACGCGCCGCAGAATCCCAGCACCTCCCCCACCGTCTCAGGGGACAGCTCCAGAGGCTCTGGGTCCTTTTCCTCCTTGTGGCGGGCAATCATCTGGCACAGGCAGTCCTGTACCGACTCCACCAGCCCCAAGCTGCACTCCTCTCCTAAACTCTCCTGCAAAATCACCTGAAAGGCCTCCTGCTGAGCGGCCGCCGGCATGGGCACCGGCCGCTGGAAAATGGCGTCGGTAAAATCGGTGTGACTCTCCTGGGCGCTGCGGGTATAGTAGAGGGCGCCATACAGGTTGGTGCTCCGGTCGTCAAAAGCGGGAAAGAGAAATCCCAGCTCCGGCGGGCCTACCAGCCACTGGGAACTGCTGTTGTGGAAGGTATTTTCAGACACATAGTAACTGAGAGCCGGCTTGGTGGTTTTAATGGGACAGATGGCGCACAGGAGATAGGAGTACACCTGGGCGGAAATTTCCTCGTCCTCCTCATCCCGCCGGAAGGGCAGATCATATTTGTCACAGGCCAGCAAAATCAGATACCCACCCTCCAGGGAAAGGGTGGAGATTACCTTTTCATAAAAACTATGTACCGCCTGCTCATCCTCCAAAGAGGAGTTCCGAAGGGACATCAGCAGCCGGTGTTCCGGGCTGTCCATCACCTGGGCGGTGGTAAAGGAGATGTCAATCAGGTTCTTTCCCAGAGACCCGGAAAGGGTCCGTTTGAGAATGGCCAGAATATTTTCGCTCTCCTCCTGCCCCATCAGCTGCAAAGAGGGGTGAAACTCGGTGACAATCTGGTTGTTTTCGTTGACATAGCATCCCCGCAGGGCAGTAATATTGCATTTTTCAGGTTTGAGCCGGCGGCGCAGCTCAGACACTTCCTTTTGATTCATAACATCCTCCTTGTTAAAGGTAACAGAGATATGTCCCCCATTGTACCATGGATTTGGGTTCTCCTCAACGGGAATTCTGTCTCAACGCAAAAACCAGCAGGAGAACCTTGGGGTTAGCAAGGTTCTCCTGCTGTG
>CALXEL010000061.1 GCA_944387315.1 uncultured Clostridia bacterium | reverse complement strand
AATCTATCGCAATGGTTGAAACGGCTATTTCCCATATTTTAAATGCTGAGGGGGAAAAAGTGCAAAAGGTCCTTACAGAATCCAACGATATCAATCACATTCTTTGTGTCAACCACTCTGTTAATCAAACAATTACCCAAATTACCTATCTGGAGCAAGTATTGTATAATAAACTGCAAACAGCCCTCAATGGTAACTGCATATTTTCAGGAGATACCGGCTGTTGTACCACAGAAATCCTAGCAGATCATAACAGTAATAACTCTTGCCATGACCAACAGTAGAGTGGAAGCAATATACAGCCAATAGAGCTATTCAACCATAATTGATGCCCTGAAAATCACGAGACTATCCGTTTGATTTTCAGGGCATAACTTTATGTACCATTGACCAGCTAGTTACCCATTTTCGTCTGTATCCCGATCATTTCTATCATCTGCTCCAATGTGCGCAAATCGTTTATATAGATAGTTTGGGTTCAAAGAAGAGGCTTAGAATCATACTTTCCCCCTGTCTCATTCTGTGTTATAATTTTCATACCTTATTCCACAATACGCTATGCTTGCATTGGACAACCGGCTATAGACAGGAGGCATTTTATGACATTTCATTCTATTATGAAACAAAAATATTCTTGCTGGAATGAACTAGAGCATCAACTGGAACAAATTTCCTCTCAAAAGGAAAAAGGGGATGTTTTTGAAGAATTTGCCTTTGCCTACTTTACCTATTTCCGAGATCTATACCAGATTGATCTGTTGTTCTCCATCCGAGATCTTCCAGATATTTACAAAACAAAATATAAACTTGAAAAACGGGACAATGGTGTGGATGGTTTGTTTATTAAAAAGGATGGAACGGCTGTAGCTTATCAAGTAAAGTTCCGCAGTGGTCAGGAATCCCCCACTTATGAGGAGTTGGCTACTTTTTGGGCCGAATCAGAACACACCGATGAACGTTGTATTTTTGCCAACTGCTATCAGCTTCCCAAACAGGCAGCCAAAAAGAAGAATCAGTTCACTATTTTGGAAGATTGCCTGGATGTTTTGGATGAAAATTTCTTTCTGTGGCTCTATGATTTTACCACTACCGG
This sequence comes from uncultured Clostridia bacterium, assembly GCA_944387315.1. Taxonomy (GTDB): domain Bacteria; phylum Bacillota; class Clostridia; order Oscillospirales; family Ruminococcaceae; genus CALXEL01. The sequence goes on along the minus strand of CALXEL010000061.1, from coordinate 30,096 downwards.
GGATGCCCAACATAAAACAATAAAATTTACTCCTTTTCCCTATCAGCAAAAGATGATCGATGATGTTTTAGCCGGCTGGGCCAACTACAACCGGGGCAAGCTGTTGGCGGCATGTGGAGCTGGGAAAACACTCATATCTTTATGGATTAAGGAACGAACTCCAGCTAAGAAAATTTTGTTTGTCACACCCAGTATAACCTTAATTAAACAAGCTCTTTCCAGCTGGATGTCCCAAGCAAAAGCTCCTTTTCGCTATCTCTGTGTATGCAGTGATGAGACGGTAGCCGATCCCGCACAGATAGATGGTTGGGAAGATGATCTCAACAACCTGGGTATTCCTGTCACCACCCAAACTGACAAGATTGTAAACTTTTTACAACGAGATACCCAGCAGGATATGGTTATTTTTTCTACCTATCAATCTCTGGATTCCATCGTAGCAGCTTTGCAAATCTGTAATACCATAACTTTTGACATTGCTTTTTTTGATGAAGCGCATCGTACCGCTGGCAATAAGGATTCTCAAATGTTTATACTGGGCATGGACGACAACATCATTCCCTGTAAGAAAAGATTGTTTATGACCGCTACCGAACGATTTGTCAATCCTCGTATTGCCAATCGCGCCAAAGAACTTCATTATGAAGTATTTTCTATGGATCGCCCTGAACAATATGGTCCCACCTTTACTTCCCTTTCTTTTAGAGATGCCATTGAGCAGGGAATTATCAGCGATTATAAAATTGTTCTTTCCTGTATGAAAGAGGGAGAATTAAAGCAACTGATTAAACAGAATCGGATCATACAGGTTCTGGACCGTAAGGTGGATGCCCAAAATTTATTTAAACAAATCCTTCTAGCCAAAGCCATGGAAAGTTTGGGTATTCATAAGGTTATCACCTATCATCGGAATATTGATGAGGCTCAAAGATTTATTCTTCCACCAGATGGCGCTCCCCTAGCGGAAATTATTGCTGATTTGTCCACCAATGTTGAACCTGCTGACGTCTATGCCGCCCATATAAATGGGCGTTTTCCCATGGGTGCCAGACAGAAAATTTTTCACTCTTTCGCCCAGGCTCCTTATGGCGTTTTATCCAATGCCCGTTGTTTGACAGAAGGGGTGGATTTACCTATCGTAGACGCCGTCTATTTTGCCGATCCTAAAAACTCAATGATTGATATTGTACAGGCTGTAGGCCGCTGTTTGCGCAAAGGCCCCGCTAAACCAGATAAAATTTCCTATATTATCATCCCCATCATCATCCCTGAACAGGTCTCCCGTTTTACCGATATTGATCCAGAACAATTCGCCACGTTACACGCTGTCATTCAAGCTTTGCGGGATCAGGACCGTATTTTGGCAGATTATGTGGACAAGTTGAATTTACAGGTGGCTAAAGGAACTGGCAAAATCACCAATGATCCCAACTCTCCCCTGTTAATTCAGCTTTCAGAAGATTTGGACTTTGAAGATTTTTCGGAGAGCGTCAATTTACGAATTGCCCAAGTCAATAAGGAGCCCAATACTCTTACCAAGGAATTTGTGGTAGGTAGCTCTTTGCGTACCTCCGGTACCAAGCGGGTATTCCGTACTGTAGGGGATTATACTGTTGATTCTTACTACAACACTTTGATTGCTCCTACCCTACAAAAATATTCCAGCCCGGATATAGGGCTAACCAGGCAAAGTCTCTCACCAGGGCACAACCATGTTTCTCACTGTGTGAAAATTGGCGCGTTGATTCAAAAATCTGACCGCTTTTATATGACCGAGGTGGGAAAAACCTTCTGCGATTTTCCACAGCGTTATCGGGACATTTTTAAAGAACAGCTGCTAAAATACCACGAAAAAGATGCCATCACCCGGTTGCCCAAATTCCCCTATCGAATGATTTTGTCCGTATTGGAACAGGTGGGCAGCCTATCCAAGTTTGAGTTTATCTATTCTTTGTATATCAACAAAGAATTTGGACAAAAAGGCATCCAATCTGCTGTGGAGCGGGTAGAATATCTGCGAAACCTGTACCCAAATATTGCTGTTCTCAGCCAACAAAACAAAATGGCGGTACAGCTGTCTTTAAACGCCAAATTTAACACTACTCTGACCTTCAATGATATTTGGACAGCCAGAACCACAGTCAACAACCAGTTTAAATACATCAAGGAACATTTGTCAGCGTGGGATAAAATTTTTGATCCTTTGGCAGATAAAGATAAGATTTCTCTGCTACCTGGAGGCCAAAAGGCCATTCATATGCTGCTGGACCGTTCCGCAGAGATTGAAACTTGTCCCCAGGATCAGCTGGAAACCATTTTTATCTCCTATCAAGGCTACTAACAACACAAAAGGCGCGGTTCATGCCGCGCCTTTTTATTATTTTTTGATTAATTCCACAATGCTACCCCTTAACTGGTTTTTCAAATAGGGGTATTTTATTAACTGTTGGGTAGAAGTCCTGGCTGTTTTACACACCATAATTTCACCCACCTGAAAGCCTACCTGCTCACCTAAATATGCCAAAAGCAAGTCGGTAGGAACCACCTTTCCCATATAAGCTGACTGGTCTATGACAATATAGGTTCGTTTTCCTGCCGCCAAACTTTGAGCACATTGGGCCAGCACTTGACGCATATCCGCAAAATAGCCTCGGAGCATATCGGGAACCTTGCGCGTCCGCGCATCCTTTTTGCCAGTTTCTTTTTCTTTTAAGGGAATTACCTTCTCTATTTCCCTGGCAATTTCATCAATGTAAGGATCACAATGCTGCTGTTCCTCTACACCTACAAAAGAGCGTATTGCTTTTTTTCTCAAAGCTCCTATTTCCTGTATGCTATTTACAAAATTCCCTAATACCAGTTCCAATTTATAAGATTCAAAATAATCAAAGGAGTTAGGATAGGGCGGTGAAAAAATAATCGCTCCCACCGGCAGCCCGCTGTAGTGATCCTCAACCTGTTCACACAGATGAAAAGCGGTGTCATACACTCCATATCCTGTGGCACCTGTAATAGGGACCGTATGTTGGATATCTTTCAGAATCTGACAGGTCTTTTGACCGAAGTATTCAATAGCATCCTCAATGTTAGTAGGGCTTTTCCGCAATCCATTGCCATCCCGCTTTCGGTCAGAACAGTCCTCTAAAATAGCAAGGAATGCCACAGTTAAAATATTTTTGCCTTTACATTCCGGCAGAGCGTTTAAATATTCCCGAATTCGCAGCAGCTGGCGAAACAGTTGGGGCTGAAAATATTTTTCTAACTCTGTATATTTTCCTCCCCATTCCAACTCACGAAAAAAGGCAAACTCTCTCAGAAAATTTTCAGCTGTACACAAATCTTCACTGGTATAATGATCTATCTTACTGTTGGTTAAAAAAGCCGACATGGGATTGACATCCAGACCCAACGTAGAATAGCCTTCCAGCCACGAAACAACATTGGTAGTTCCAGACCCACAAAAAGGGTCCACAATAATTTCCTCTTTCTGCGCCCCGGAACGCCTGAGAAGGTGGCGAATCAGCTCTCCAGCAAATCCTTCCCGATATTTGAACCACTGGTGATAAGGGACTGCCTGGTTGGCAGAAAAATTTACCAGATGCTGATAGGCATTCTGGGCCATGCTCACAGGGTATTTCTGCTCCAGAGAGAACAAAAATGACCGGATCTGCTGGGAGTCATAGTGCTGCCAAATATCAGATTGCGTCACCTGTTACTGCCCCTTTCTTCTCCAAACACCATTTTGATAGGTCAAAATCTGACGCAGACGGGATTCCAGATAATCATTGGAAAGATTGGACCCGCTATCCATTTCCAGCTCATTGGAAAGGCTCCAAACAATATACTGCATAAAACTTTTGGTGGTGCGCCGTAAAAGCTCCTCATACAGTTGGGCTGTCGTCACACTGTCCGTCTGTGCAAATAGCGTAACTATAGTTTGATCAATGGCCTGATCAATAATACCGGCAAAACTGGTTGGGCCGTTAAACGCCAATGTCGGCCTGCCTTTTTGAAAAGAATAGATAAAATCTCCCTGAATATTGCCAGAAAGGCGCAGATGCGTGGTATTTTTATAGGATTCTATATAATCCTGAAACAAAATTCCCTCCTCGGGAAGATAAAATCCTGCCCGGGCCACCGCCTTCAGCATGGCAATCCACACTTTGATATTTTTATTGTTGAAGGTAAATACCAAATACCCATCTGGTTTGAGCACCCGGGCCACCTGAGCATATACTTCATATAAAAGTTGCTCATAATCTTCGGTACTCTTGGCATCTTTGTAGTGTTTTTTGCGATTGACGACCGCTTCCTGCTTTTTATAGATATAGCTGTCTAAATGGGAATAGACAGCATACCACGCGTTCCAAATGGTGGATAGCTCCGCATATTGCACGTTACTACCATAAGGAGGGTCGGTAATCACCACATCTACAGACCCATCCGGAAAAGGCAAGGAAGAACTGCTCTGATTCAGCACCAGATAGCCGCCATACTCTTTTAAATCCGCAAAGCTGTTGGCCTCCCTTATGGTTACAGGTAACTTTTGGGCAGAATAAGTACACCCTTTGACAATAGCTTGGGCCCGCTGGTTCAGTACCTCTAAGATATTGGTTTCTATGTATTCATTGGGCAGCCAAAAAGCGTGCTTATCCATGGTGGTGGGCTTGCCCCCCTCCCAATGGTCAGTTACCCTGGCCATTTTATTGGTATATCGTAAAGAGGAGCTAAACAAAAAATACAGGTACTCGTTCCATTTTTCCGGCTGCTTTGACTTTAAAGCCAAAATCTCGTGAAAAATTAGGCAATTGAGAGTGTAGTTGCGCAAGGTGAAAAAGTCTCTGTACCGGCTGACGCCTTTTTCATACAACTTGTCCTCAAAAGTCCGGTCCCACTCCTTGGGGATAGAAAAATCGGGACAGTGAGGCAATGTCTTTAAAATATCAGCAAAGGGAGTCCCCCTGTAAATAGGCATATTTTCCAATTCCAATGGCCTGGTAATGACTTCTCCGCTGAGTTGGGAACGATAACACACCCGCAGAGGACGAGATCCACAGGGCGTACAAGACACACGTTTTACACCCTTGATATTGCCAATACAAGTATCATTGGAACACCGATATACCCCATTGGAAATTTTATTGGATTCTACCAGCGCAATGGGCTGTCCACAGTGGGGACACTGTACCAGATAGACCCACTCTGTCCACAGGGCAGTTCCCTCATCATCCCCAAACTCCACCTGATACCAGTCTCGATATTCTTCCTCTATACTGGTTAAAAACTGGTGGTACAAGCTTTCCAATTGGGTGATATCACCCTGAAACATCTGCATTCTAGTAATAAAGGTTGCCAAAGGGTTCAAATCCACTCCAATGGGTTTTCTGCCCAGGGCAGCTGATTCAAAAACCGTAACCCCTCCCCCACAAAAGCAGTCCAGCACAATATCACCTGGCCGGGAGTAATGTTCAATTAAGTGTTCCAACACATTATAGGGCCGTCTGGCAAAATATTTGTGCATTCTATATTGAGGGGTATGCCCCTTGGCCTCAATCGCAAAATGTAAGGGCTTAATTTCCATGAGTCAAGTCCTTTCTTTCCCCCTCACAAAAAACAGCCATCCTGTGGCTTTTCAGCGTGACACAGAATGACCTCCATGCAGAATCCATTCTATTGTGCAGCGGCGGGGAATTACACAAAAAACAAACTGCCTCCATACCAGGCAGTTGGTCAAACCAATTTGATTTTTACTGTATTATTATATAACGAAATAGCACCAATAACAAGAAAAGAAAACAGGATTTTTGGGGGAAATCCTGCTTTTCCATTTTGTTATAAACCTGTAAATAGAAGAGGGATGGCCATAGTCCATCCCTTTTAAGCTTTTGAACGAAATACAATCCACCGGTTGAGCAGAAAACCAAATACCAAGGTAAATCCCACCGTAAACAGCTTGGCCAACAAGTAATGGAACCGCAAAAGCTGATGAAATCCATACAGGACACCAACGCTGAGGGCCAATACAGTCAAATTGACCAGAAGAAATCGCAACAACTCCCCGCTGAAAAAACGGGACTTACTTTGGAAGGTCCAGCTCCGGTTGATACAGTAGCTATTGATCATCCCAGCAGAGTAGCTAACTACCTGCGCCCAATACATATTGACATGGAACCCGGTAGTCAAAAGGGTAAAAACTACAAAATCCACTCCTGTGTTGAGGCAACCGGTCACACAAAACCGGATAAATCTGCCCGCATCCTTGGAAAAGATCAACCTTTTGATTTTATCCATAGCCCGCCTCCGGCTAAATTTCATTTCTGCCTTCCAAAGCCCGGTAAAGGGTCACTTCATCGGCATATTCCAAATTGCCCCCAACAGGAATTCCATAGGCCAACCGGCTCACCTTGACGCCCAAAGGCTTTAAGAGCCGGGCAATGTACATGGCGGTAGCCTCCCCTTCCACAGTGGGGTTGGTAGCCATAATGACCTCCTCCACTCCTCCAGCCTGGATACGGGCCAAAAGCTCCTTAATATAGAGCTGTTCCGGACCCACGCCGTCCATGGGAGAGATCAAACCATGCAGTACATGATACAGGCCATGGTACTCTCTGGTGCGCTCAAAAGCCATGACATCCTGGGCGTTTTCTACCACACAGATGGTAGTCTTGTCCCGGTCTTCCGCCTGGCATATTGGACAAAGTTCCTGATCGGTCAGATTTTGACAAATCGGGCAGCGATGTATTTTTTCATGGGCTTCCAAAATAATTTTGGAAAATTCCTCCGCTTTTTCCCTCGGCAGATTGAGCACATAAAAAGCCAGCCGCTGGGCGCTTTTTCTGCCAATTCCCGGCAGCCGCTCAAACTGCTCAATCAACTTGGTCAGCGGCACCACATTGTATGCCATATCGGTTAAAACAGGCCGGGAACATTCAGTCCGCTGGTGATCTTATCCATCTCTTTGGCTGTGGTATCCTCAACCATGCGGATGGCCTCATTGACAGCGGCCACAATGAGATCCTGCAGCATCTCAATATCCTCAGGGTCCACAATCTCAGGTTTTAAGGTGAGGCTCTTGATTTCCTTGGTACCGGTGATGGTCACTTCCACCACTCCGCCGCCAGCGGAGGTTTTAAACTCCATAGCATTGATCTCTTCCTGCTTGGCTGCGATGTTTTCCTGCATCTTCTGAGCCTGTTTGAGCATTCCCTGCATGTTGGAAGGGCCTTTTCCATAGCCCTGTGGCAATCTTGCTTTCATGGTATCTTATCCTCCTGAAAGATTAAAATAATTCTTATTTATGAAGAGAGAGAATCTCCCCTGGCAGATCGAGATTGTCCACAAACTGCACAAGAGGGTCCTGCTGCTCTTTTTTCACTGTATAGTTCTCTGGACGGTATGGCCCAAGGCTATACCGCTTGCCGGTCACCTCAAAAATCACCTGTTTGAGGCTCTCCTTGGCAAACTGATTTTCCCGCATCATGGTTAAGAAAAAGTCATCCCGGTAATCTACCAGCACATGATTTCCACTCTGATAGGCAACCGAACCATTAAGAGCCCCAAATAAAGGCCCGTTTTTGGTCTTCAGCCGCTCCAAAACCTCCGGCCATGGCATAAATTTGACTACCTCTTTGGGAGGGCTGGCCTGGGAGGCCACAGGGGCTGGTTGGGAACGGACATCTGTTGGCATGACTGTAGAAAGTTCTGTTTCCACAGCGAGAGCCCCTTTCTCCTTAGCGACATCCATTGGCGCTGCCGGCTGGTCCCCTATGGCAGACACCCCTGCAATATTTCCCCCAGCCAAAGCGGTTCGCAAATCCACTTCCAGCTGCTCAATTCTGGCCAACATGGCTTCCGGCTCGGGACTGAGCCGGGGATTGGCCATCTTTACCACAGCCATTTCCAACTCGGTACGCCGGAGATTGGTCTTTCCCATTCGGTTGAGAGTATCCTGCAATATCCGCAAAATATAGAGAATTCGTTCCATGGAGTAGGCTTTGCTCTGCCCGGCCAGACGTTCCTGCTCACTAGGCAAACAGCGAATCAAATCCCCAGGATTGGCCACCGCCCTGGAAATCATCAAGTTCCGGTAGTGGGTAATGAGCTGCTCGCACAGCCGTTCCGGGTCTAGAGATCTCTGGCTGAGCTCATCAATCACCTGGATGATTCCTTGTACATTTCCATCCAAAATCAGCTGACTGATGGTGAAAAGGTGCTCCTGGCCCACCACACCGGCAGCCTGGGTCACCGTTTGGGTGGTCACCACATCACTGTAGGAAGAACACAAATCCAACAGAGAAAGGGCATCCCGCATACCGCCGTCGCTGAGCTGAGCAATCAGCATTGCACCCTCTTCCTCCAGGGAGAACCCCTCCAGAGAAGCCACTCTTAAAAGCCTCTGGGTAATCTCCTGACTGGAAATCCGTTTGAAATCAAACCGCTGGCAGCGGGACAGCACCGTAGCGGGCACCTTGTGTACCTCGGTAGTGGCCAGAATAAAAATAACGTGCTCCGGCGGTTCCTCCATAATTTTCAGCAGGGCATTGAAAGCGCCTACACTGAGCATATGGGCCTCATCAATGATATACACCCGATATTTGGCCACTGCTGGGGTAAAATTGGCTTCCTCCCGCAAGCTGCGGATATTGTCCACACCATTATTGCTGGCCGCATCAATTTCTACTACATCCAACAGGGAGCCGTCATCCACCCCCTGGCAAATCTCACAGACGCCACAGGGGTCGCCTTCCCGCTGGTTGGGGCAGTTGAGAGCTTTGGCCATAATTTTGGCACAGGTGGTTTTGCCGGTACCTCGGGAACCGGTAAAGAGATAGGCATGGGCAGGATGTCCCTGAATGATTTCGTTTTTTAATGTGGTAGTAATATGTTCCTGTCCCACCACATCCTCAAAGGTTTTGGGACGGTATTTTCGATAGAGCGCCAGATGCAAAAGCTCACCTCCCCAAAGTAATAAAAAGAAAACAGGCAGCTCCCTACACAATAGGGAGATATATACTCGGTCACACGGACATACAGATTTGCCTGCGGCGCACAAAAGCAGACCGCTTAATGCTGCTCGGTTCCCCGCCTGACATGGTTCACAGCGCTTTGTCGCACAGGACCCGTATATCCGCATGACAGAGTATACACACTGCCTGCCTGTTTTTTAAGGCTGTGTTGCCCACTGGTGGGCAACACAGCTTATTTATTATACAATATTCCCACAAAAAACTCAACTGTTTTCTTTTGAGAAAATTCTCTGTTCCCTACTGGACCTGAGTGACCTGGATTCCCGATTGCTCAATGGCCTGTGTCAATACCGCGGGATTCAAATCCTCTCCCCGCACCGATACACGTCCCTCTGTGCCACTCACCGAAACTTGGGTTACTCCCGGCATGGCGCCCAGCTTCTCAATCAGCTGCTGCTGTGCCGCCTCCTCTGTCAATCCTACAATCGAGCATGTGATTGTCTGTTCCATATAATTTCTCCTTTTTTAATCTTTTCCTTGTATATGAATTTGGTTGCAAATTTCCTGAAAAACAGGCGCCGCGTAATCGCCGCCAGAGTTCATTCCCTCTGCCAGCACCACAATGGCATATCTAGGCTGGTTGGCGGGATAGAAGCCTGCAAACCAGGCATGGACAATTTCCACTCCATTTTCGTCATATTGTCCGGTCTGAGCAGAGGCGGTTTTTCCTCCGGCCCCGCCATGAAGTGGCTTTGCCTTCTGTCCAGAACCATTTTCCACAACCGAAATCATATCCTCTTTGATTGTATTGGCCGCCCAGCTGCTCACTACCTGGACTGGCGCATAGGTGGAGGTCCGCTCTATCTGGACACCATCTTGGGTAAACCCTTCCACCAATTTGGGGACTACCGCGTTCCCACCATTAGCCATAGCCGCCACCAACTGAGCAATTTGCAATGGGGTTGCGGTGAGCATTCCCTGCCCAAATCCAAAATTGGCCAATTCGCCAGGGGATTCCAGCTCTGTAAAGGTTTGAAGCTTTCCAGACATGGACAGAAGTCCGGGAGCCAGTTCCAGGGATTTTCCAAACCCCAATTGGGATGCCTTATAGGAGACAGACTCTCCTCCAATCTTCTGTATCAAACTGATAAAATAAGGGTTGCAGGATTTTTCCAGGGCGCTTCTCATATCCAGCACCCCATGGCCACTGAGATAGTGGCAATGAAAGCGGATATTTCCCACATCCAGATAGCCAGGGCAAAAATTGGTGTGGTCCCTATACCCCTGCTCCACACCTGTGGCAGCTACCAGCAATTTAAAGGTAGAACCAACATTGTAGGCCCGCAGAGCCCGGTTGATCAGTGGCGCATCCGGGTCGTTGAGATAGTTTGCCACATCATTGGGATTATACTCTGGGAAACTGGCCATAGCCCGAATTTCACCAGTATATACCTCCATTACCACTACAGCACCCTTTTCAAAATACTTTGTCGCCGCGGTTTGAGCAGCCCGCTGGATTCCCTCATCCAGAGTGAGCACCACACCAGCTGGGTCCTGGTAATTGTCCTCCACCCTTTCGATGGCCGCTCCTGTCAGTGGAAGTCCGGTAGCGTCCACTGTGTACCGCAGGGATAGGCTGCCACTGTGCTGACTGAGCAAATCATTATACGCCTGCTCGATTCCGCTGACCCCCTGGCCATCTCCATCGGTGTATCCGATAATATGGGGTGCCAGTGGCTGGGAAGAATACCGTTCCACTGTATGCAGCACCTCTACACCTTGGCTGTATACCGGCTCCTCCAGCTGCAGCAAAAAGGGCTGGCTTTCCTGCATCCGTTCCACCAGCTGCTGCCGGTCGGTTCCCGCTGTATCCAGTATAGCGGCTGCCGCCTCGGGGCCGGGGAGAACCGCTCCGGTCAGACTGGGGGTATCCTCTACCAAAGGGTTAAGGCTGCAGTCATAAATCATCCCTCGGGTACTGTCTGCTTTAAGCAGGTAGCTACTTTGATTTTGGGCGGCGCTGGCCAGATAGCTGCGCTGAGACAGCGAATAAAGGCGGAACATCAGGCCGCTGAATAGCAAGATAACCCCAAAAAACAATCCGATCATTCTGCGCTGCATCCAAAAGCACCTCCTTTCGGTCAGTGGGTAGTATTCCCCAAACCTAAAATTCTAAACAGAACAAACAAAAACCCCCTTTTCAGGAAATCCTGAAAAGGGGGTTTATAATTTTTTTGTTACAGGGCTTTTGCACCGATGTCTTTCCGGTAGTGCATATCTGTAAAGTCAATCTTCTTTACAGCATCATAAGCCCGCTGCAAAGCCTGGGGCAAGGTGTCCCCTGTAGTGGTTACACCCAAAACCCGGCCACCATTGGTGAGATATTGTCCGTCGGCATATTTGGTGCCTGCGTGATAGATACAAGCTCCGTCTAACTGACCTTTCTCATCCAGCCCATGGATGGGATATCCCTTCTGATAGGACACAGGATACCCACCACTGGCCAAAATCACACAGGCCGCCGCCTGGTTTTTCCAGCAAATCTCCAGCTGATCCAGCCGCTGGCCATCAATAGCCTCAAAGATCTCTTCCAAATCGGTTTCCAACAAAGGCAGAACTACCTGGGTCTCCGGATCTCCAAACCGGCAGTTGTATTCAATCACGTAAGGACCTTTCTTGGTCAACATCAAACCAAAGTAGAGACAACCCTTAAAAGGTCTTCCCTCTTTTTCCATGGCGGCGATGGTGGGCAGGAAAATCCGCTCCATACACTGCTGGGCAACCTGCTGGGTGTAGTGAGGGTTGGGGGCGATGGTGCCCATACCACCTGTGTTAAGTCCCTGATCTCCATCCATAGCCCGCTTATGATCCATAGACGAGACCATGGGCTTTACCGTCTTGGAATCGGTGAAAGCCAGAACCGAAACCTCAACGCCCTCCAGAAACTCCTCTACAACCACATGGTTTCCACTGGCGCCAAAGGCCTTGTCCTCCATAATGGTTTTCAGCGCCTGGCAGGCATCTTCATAGTTCTGGGCAATCAATACCCCTTTGCCCAGAGCCAGACCGTCAGCTTTGATTACCACAGGGTACTGGTTTTGTCTCTGGATATAGCTTTCCGCGTCCTTGGGATTATCAAAGGTCTCATAGGCTGCGGTGGGGATTCCATATTTCTTCATCAAATTTTTGGAAAATACCTTGCTGCCCTCCAAAATTGCCGCGTTGGCTTTGGGGCCAAAGGTACGGATACCTGCCTCATTGAGGGCATCCACCATACCCAGCACCAGGGGATCATCGGGCGCCACTACCACCCGGTCAATCTGATGTTCTTTCGCAAAGGCAACCACTCCTGGAATATCGGTGGCTTTACCTCCCTCTACACAGATAGCATCTGCCGAGATGCCGCCGTTGCCGGGATAGGCGTAAATGGTATCCACCTTGGGGCTCTCTTTCAGTTTGCGAATAATGGCGTGCTCTCTGCCGCCGGAACCTACCACAAGAATCTTCATGGGTTTATTCCTCCCCCTTTGGATTAATGGTGGAACAGCCGGACACCGGTAAAGGCCATAGCAATTCCGTATTTGTCACAGGTTTCAATAACATGGTCATCCCGAATGGAACCACCAGGCTGGGCAATATAGCTTACCCCGCTGCGGTGGGCGCGCTCAATGTTGTCCCCAAAGGGGAAGAAAGCGTCGGAGCCAAGGGATACGCCGGTGACCTGATCCAGCCAGGCCCGCTTTTCCTCCCGGGTCAGAGGCTCAGGACGACGGGTAAAATAGTTCTCCCAGTTGCCATCAGCCAGTACATCCATGTCATCATCAGAGAGGTAAACATCGATGGTGTTGTCACGGTCGGGGCGCTTAATCCCATCTTTAAAGGGCAATTCCAGCACCTTGGGATGCTGCCGCAGGTGCCACAGGTCAGCCTTATTGCCAGCCAGACGGGTACAGTGAATCCGGGACTGCTGTCCGGCGCCTACGCCGATGGCCTGGCCATCCTTGGCAAAGCAAACCGAGTTGGACTGGGTATATTTCAGGGTGATCAAAGCAATCAACAGATCCCGTTTCGCTTCATCAGGGAACTCTTTCTGCTGGGTAACCAGGTTGGTCAACAGGGACTCATCCAGCTTGACCTCATTGCGTCCCTGTTCAAAGGTGATACCAAATACATCCTTGTGCTCCACTGGGGCAGGACGGTAGGCGGGGTCAATAGCGATCACATTGTAACTGCCCTTTCTCTTTCCCTTGAGAATTTCCAAGGCTTCCGGACTGTAGCCGGGGGCGATGACACCGTCGGAAACTTCCCGGGAAATCAGGCGGGCGGTACAGGCATCACACTCCTCAGACAGGGCCACAAAATCCCCGTAGGAGGACATCCGGTCGGCGCCTCTGGCCCGGACATAGGCGGTAGCCAGAGGGGTCAGCTCCATCCCCTCCACAAAGTAGATCTTCTTGAGCACATCTGACAGAGGCAGACCTACCGCGGCTCCAGCGGGGCTCACATGCTTAAAGGAGGCCGCTGCCGGCAAACCGGTGGCTTCTTTCAGCTCCTTGACCAGCTGCCAGCTGTTGAGGGCATCCAGAAAGTTGATATAGCCGGGACGGCCATTGAGTACCTGAATGGGCAGCTCACCCTCCTGCATAAAGATACGGGCAGGTTTTTGGTTGGGGTTACATCCATATTTCAGGGCCAGTTCTTTCATGGCAATCTCCTCCTTACTGATTTTTGTTGACAATACGGGTTTGGGTTTCTCCGGTTGTCAGATCAATATATCTGGTAAAGAGAGAAACTTTATTATCTTGGTTGAGATTGTCCCACAGCAGTGTGGTAAAAGCGTCGATATCACCAGAGAGAGACACCTTTTTAGGCTCTCCCTCAAAGGATGGGATGGGGCTGCCGTCACACTGATAGGTGTGAATCAGATGACCCTCCCCCGCCTGTGGATTTTCATACTCAAAGAAATACCGGCGGGTTGCCGCTGGATTCCCCTCGGCGCTTTTGAGGATGGACAGAGTATAGGAGCCGTCCTTATGTACCACACCGGAAATTCTGGGAGTAAAGTTGGGGCTGTCCGGTTCAAAGGTGCGGCTGCGCAGGGCCTCCTCAAAGGTCTTGCCTGCCGCCATATAGTCATAGATAGTGTCAGTTTGGTCCCCATTGGTCACAATGGTGGTGTCCCCCAGCAGACGGACCGGCGCGTAAATAATCAGGGAAGGATCGGAAAGCTTGGCCGGATCAAAGGCCTGGGTGCGGATTCCACCCTCCTGGGGAACAAACACACGGTTCCGGCTGTTCTCACTGCGGCCCATAATAAAATAGGCAATGACAGCGTATTTCCCACAGGCGCTTCTGCCTAGAAGAATCCCTCGTCCAGGGTAGGTATTGGAGCTCAGATCCTGAGCCAGATCAACGGTATGCATACTGTCCACTCCTTCTCGTTACTTTGATTGTTTGGCGGCGGCTTGGTCACAGAACATGGCTACGGCTTTGGGGAGAATTTCCCACTCCGCCTCCTCCATCACCCGGCGCTGAAGTGTCTCGGGAGTGTCCCCCTCTTTGACCTCTACCGCCTTCTGCAGCACAATCTGTCCGCCATCGGTGATTTCATTGACAAAATGTACGGTGGCACCGGTCACCTTGACCCCATAGTCCAGCGCCGCCTGATGCACCCGCAGGCCATAAAAGCCGTCCCCACAGAAAGAGGGAATTAGAGAGGGGTGCACATTTAAAATCTGATGGTCATATTTTCGGGTGAACCGGGGACTTAAAATGGAAAGGAAACCTGCCAGTACAATCAGGTCAATTTTGTTTTCTTCCATTAAGGCAATCAAAGCGTCATCATAGGCATCCTTGGTGGGAAAATCCCTGGAACGCAGCACCACAGACGGGATAGCATGCTTGGCAGCCCGCTCCAAAGCATAGGCCTTGGGGCTGGAGGATACCACCAGCACAATGCGGCCATTGGGATTTTTCCCTGCCTCCTGAGCGTCAATGAGAGCCTGCAGATTGGTTCCCCCACCCGAGACCATTACCGCTATCCTTACCATATCTGGATACCATGGTCACCGGCCTTGACTTCACCGATGATCTTGGGCTGCTCTCCGGCCGCCTTCAGAACAGAAAGGGCCCGGTCCGCCTGGTCGGGAGCGACAATAATACACATACCCACACCCATGTTGAAGGTGTTGAACATATCTCTTTTATCGATGTTTCCGGTTTTGGCGATCAGCTGGAAGATGGGAAGTACATCTACCGCTTTTTCCTCAATAAAGGCTCTGGTTCCCTGAGGCAGAGCCCGGGGAATATTCTCATAGAATCCACCGCCAGTGATATGGGAGATGGATTTGACCGGAACTTGAGAAAGAAGCTCCAGCACAGGTTTTACATAGAGCCGGGTGGGGGTCAGCAGACACTCGCCTAAACTCATTCCCAACTCGTCCACATGGGCACTGAGATTTTTCTCATCCACCGAGAAAACCTTACGGACCAGGGAGAATCCATTGGAATGGACGCCCGAAGAGGGCAGCGCCACAATGACGTCACCAGGGGTTACATTGTCCCGGTTGAGGACCTTGTCCTTGTCCACAACACCCACAGTAAAGCCAGCCAGGTCATATTCGTCCTCAGGGTAGAACCCAGGCATCTCAGCGGTCTCACCGCCAACCAGGGCGCAGCCCGACTGTACACAGCCCTCAGCCACACCGGAGACAATCTGGGCAACCTTTTCGGGGAAGTTCTTGCCTACAGCGATATAGTCCAGGAAAAACAGGGGCTTAGCGCCACAGCAAACTACATCGTTGACACACATGGCCACACAGTCAATGCCCACAGTGTCATGCTTGTCCATCAAAAAAGCGATTTTCAGTTTGGTACCCACACCATCGGTGCCGGAAACCAGAACTGGCTTGGAAATACCGGTCAGATCCAGCTCAAACATGCCACCGAAACCGCCGATTCCATCCAAAACACCGGGAACCACTGTCCGGGCCACATGCTGCTTCATCAACTCTACCGCTTTGTAACCAGCGGTAACGTCTACACCAGCCGCTTTGTAACTGTTGCTAAAACTCTCGTTCATGTCCCTATCCTCCCTTTTGGTTAACCGTTATGGCTGCCTAATTTCTGCTCAAACTTATCCTTCTGAGGGGCATCCGGTACATCAATGGGATATTCCCCGCTAAAGCATCCAACACAGAAATCGCAATGGGCTCCCTGGGCAATCTTCTTTATATTCTCAACACTCAAATAGCCTAGGCTGTCCACCCCAATGGTTTTGGCAATCTCAGGAATACTCATCTTGCAGGCAATCAGCTTATCCTTGCTGTCAATATCTGTTCCAAAGTAACAGGGATTGATAAAAGGTGGAGAAGAAATACGCATATGTACTTCGGTGGCACCGGCCTCCCGCAGCAGCTTTACAATCCGGGCACTGGTTGTGCCACGTACAATGGAATCATCTACCAGTACCACCCGTTTGCCCTTGACAGTGGCAGAAAGAGCGTTCAGTTTAATGCGAACCGCCCGGTCCCGCTGTCCCTGTGTAGGCTGAATAAAGGTACGGCCCACATAGCGGTTTTTAATAAAGCCCACCCCATAAGGAATGCCGGACTGACGGGCAAAGCCCAGGGCGGCGTCCAGACCGGAATCGGGCACACCGATGACAACATCCGCCTGTACGGGATGCTCCAGAGCCAGGAAAGCACCAGCCCGCAACCGGGCTTCATGGACACTGACCCCTTCAATCACCGAATCAGGGCGGGCAAAGTACACATACTCAAAGACACAGATGTTGCCTTTCTTGCCACAGTGGGTTTTCAGGCTGTGCATCTGGCCATTTTCAACCACTACAATTTCACCGGGCTCCACATCCCGGACAAACTCAGCACCCAAGCTGTCCAAAGCACAGGTTTCAGAAGCAAAGATAATGGCGTCTCCCAGCTTTCCAATACACAGGGGGCGGAAGCCCTCTGGGTCACGAGCAGCAATTAACTTCTGGGCAGACATAATCACCAACGAATAGGCGCCCCGCAATCTATACATAGCTTTCTCAATAGCTTGCTCGATAGATGGAGAGGCCAAGCGCTCCTCAGTGATAACATAGGAGATCACTTCAGAGTCGTTGGTGGTGTGGAAAATGGCGCCCTTCAGCTCCAGCTGTTCCCGCAGCTCATTGGCATTGATCAGATTGCCGTTGTGAGCCAGAGCCATAGGACCTTTCACATGGCGGATAACCAGTGGCTGGGCATTGGCTCTGGAAAATGTACCAGTAGTGGAGTATCGCACATGACCTACCGCCATACTTCCCTTGCCCAGGTGATCCAAAACTTCCTTGTTGAAAACATCCGGGACCAGGCCCAAATCCTTATGGATACTGATAACGCCCTGGTTGTTGACCGCAATACCACAACTTTCCTGTCCCCGGTGCTGGAGGGCATACAGGGCCATATAGGCGCTGGAAGCTACATCCGCTTCATGGCTGGGGTCATAAATACCAAATACACCGCACTCTTCGTGGATATTACCAAACATTCTCTTGCTCCTGCCTTTCCTTATATAAGGGGAATTAATTTTCACCCATCAATCTTTTCAGCACTTCCTGGTAGGCCTCTTCAGCGCCTCCCATATCTCTTCTCCAAAGGTCCTTGTCCATATGATTGTGGGTAGTGCTGTCCCACAGCCGGCAGGTATCCGGAGAAATTTCATCTGCCAATACGATTGTACCATCACTGAGCTTACCAAATTCCAGTTTGAAATCAATCAGATCCAGATTGCAGCCTTTGAGATAAGACTGAAGGAATTCATTGATTTTCAGGGCATAGCCACAGATACGATCCAGCTCTTCTCGGGTGGCAAATCCCATTGCCATAATGTGGTACTCATTGACCATGGGATCAGCCAAAGCATCATTTTTATAACAGAACTCCAAAACTGGGCACTGCATTTTTGTACCCTCTTCCAATCCCAATCGGGTGGCCAGTGAACCAGCGGCAAAGTTTCTTACCACCACTTCCAGTGGAATAATAGAAACCTTTTTCACCACAGTTTCCCGGTCATTGAGCTCCTGCACATAGTGGGTGGGGATTCCCTGCTGTTCCAACAGGCGCATCATATGGTTGGTCATCCGGTTGTTGACCACACCTTTGCCTACAATAGTACCTCGCTTTAATCCATTGAGAGCGGTGGCGTCGTCTTTATAAGATACAATATACCGCTCCGGATCATCTGTTTTAAACACCTTTTTTGCTTTCCCTTCATAAAGCTGTTCCAATTTCTGCATGGCACTTTCCCTTCTTTCTAAAAATAAATCCCACTCGGTCTTGTCAAATCAAATGTTTACAGTGAGGCCTGGATTCCCTGATCCTTGGCAATAACCTCTTCTTCCATCTTCCGCTTCATATCTTCCAGCTGAGCAGCCAATCCCTCATCGGTAATGGCCAGCATCTCAATGGCCAAAAGGGCTGCGTTGTCCGCTCCGTCAATGGCTACGGTTGCCACTGGAATTCCTTTGGGCATCTGCACAGTGGCCAAAAGGGCATCCAAACCATCTAATGTAGAAGATTTAATGGGAATACCAATGACCGGAAGAGTGGTATGGGCCGCCAGAACCCCAGCCAGATGGGCCGCTTTACCAGCGGCGGCAATAATGACGCCAAAGCCATTGGCTCTTGCAGATTTGGCGAAATTACAGGCCAGTTCCGGTGTCCGGTGGGCACTCATAACATGGACTTCACACTCGACGCCAAACTTTTTAAGCTGATTAATGGCTCCCTTTACAACAGGAAGATCGCTGTCACTGCCCATAATAACCGCTACTTTTTTTGACATAATATATCCCTCTTTTCTTTTAACTCAACCTGCTCCTGCCGAAAACCCAAAGAGAAAAGACTCAAAAAAACAAAGCTACGACGCAATTTGGTCGTAGCTTATCGTTATGCTGCCATATGATTTTGCACGTATCCCTGGGACGCCATCCGGCACTGATTCCCTGTACACACTCGGGCTTTTTGTGCAGCCCAAAAACCAAGGTAGAGATAGAGGTGCATAGTCGGCATCGTTACTGATCCTCCGCAATTGGTTTTTGAAATCTAAGCAGAAAAATTTTTCAAACTTCTACCTAAATTTTACTCTATTTGACGTAAAATTTCAATCGCCAATCAATTGGAGAGATAAAAATTGTAGGGTTATAGCAGATTACCAGAAATTCGCAGCCAACATTTGTGCACTATTTACCGGCGTCCTGGGGATTGCTCATAACCTCCTGGAAGGTGGTGGCAAGCCCTGCCAACCCCTGCAAGTTGCTGGGAACAATGATCTTGGTAGCCTTACCATCAGCGGCTTTGGCAAAGGCTTCCAAGCTCTTGATGGTGAGCACCTGCTGGGAGGGCTGGGACTCATTGAGCAAAACAATACTGTCCGCCAGAGCCTTCTGAACCATCATAACCGCTTCCGCCTCACCTTGGGCCTCCCGGATCTTCTGCTCTCTTACCGCGTCAGCCCGAAGAATAGCAGCTTGTTTTTCTGCTTCTGCCCGGAGAATCTGAGATTCCTTCTCACCTTCCGCCACCAGGATCTGGCTCTGCTTTTCACCTTCCGCCCGAAGGATGGCTTCACGTTTTTCACGCTCCGCTTTCATCTGCCGCTCCATAGCGTCCTGAATTTCCGCGGGAGGAATAATGTTTTTCAGCTCAACCCGGTTCACCTTGATACCCCACTTGTCGGTAGCTTCATCCAGGGTGGTGGTAATTTTGGTGTTGATAATATCCCGGGAAGTCAGGGTGTGGTCCAGCTCCATCTCACCGATGATGTTACGCAGAGTGGTAGCAGACAGATTCTCAATGGCAGAAATGGGGCGCTCCACACCGTAGGTATACAGCTTTGCGTCGGTGATTTGGAAAAATACCACTGTATCAATCTGCATGGTTACATTGTCCTTGGTAATAACCGGCTGGGGTTTAAAATCCACAACCTGCTCTTTCAGGGACACCCGCTTGGCAACCCGCTCAAAAAACGGTACCTTAAAATGTACGCCGGTCTCCCAGGTCTGCTGGTAAGCGCCCAGGCGCTCTACTACATAGACCGAAGCCTGGGGGACAATGACAATGTTGGTAATGAGAAGAACCAGAATAAAAATTGCCAATACAACACCAAGAATAATCCAAAACATAGACAAACCCTCTTTCATTTTATTAAGTGGCAGATGCCACAACTACCCAATTCGTTCCACAATGACCTTTACGCCCTGGATCGCCTTAATCAGGACCTGTTCTCCCACATCAATCTGTTCTCCATCCTCGCTGCGAGCAGACCAGTTGAGACCATTGATATGTACCCGGCCTTTAGAAGCAGCGTTGTCAATGGGCTCCACTACAACACCAATCATACCGATGATGCTGTCCGCGTTGGTTTTAACCCGGCGTACCTTCATCACCTTCTGCAAAAAGGGGCGGGTAAAGATTAAGGTTAGTACAGCTACCGAAACAAACACCAGGCACTGTACCCCAAGACCTGCACCCAAAGCTGCTGGTATGATGGCTACGACGGCTCCCAGAGCAAACCAAATGGAAACCAAAGAAAATGTAGCGACTTCCAATATTCCCAGCGCAATGGCCAGTACCAGCCAAAAGATAGCGCTAAGTTGTGAAGCAATCAACAAGTTCATAGAATCCCTCCCGAATAGATCAATCTCTGCCGTTATACACGACAGGGTTTACACCATCGCCGTTACAGAATGTTCCAGCTGATCCACCAGATGTCCCAGCTCTTTAATACGATCCATCTCCGCAAAAAGAATCTGCCGGCCCAATGGGGTAATAAGATAAACCTTGCGGCGCTCCACTTCCCGCACCACCGAAATCAGGCCATCATTTTCCATTTTATAGAGAATTGTATATACTGTGCCAGCGCCTAAACTGACCCTTCCCTGGGTCATTTGAGACACTTTTTGCATTATGCCATAGCCATGGTTTTCTTCCAACAGGCTGGCAAGAAGCAAAAAACTGGCTTCAGACATGGGAATGTAACTTTTCATCAATTTATCCAGCTGTGACATTTCCAACGCCTCCTTTTGTATCGATACGGGATATATCTAGGTTCGATATATCTTGTCTATTATGATACCATCAGGCTATGAGAAAGTCAAAGGCGGTTTTTGGAGGTTTTCCGCTGTTTTGGGGCAAAAAAAGCCCGTGGGATGGATTGGTTTCATTGGCAGTAAGCCAATATACTTCCCACACTTTCAGACGCTCAGCCTTTGGAATTTAGAGGTTCTGAACACCAGGACTGATAAAAAAGGCTTTGTTCCAGTTCCTTTAGATGGTTCTGACTTGCTTGATAGTCCGGCCGCATCTCTCCTACCAACTGCCAAAAACTTTGGGAGTGGTTATGGTGTTTAATATGGGCCAACTCATGGCAGATCACATAGTCCACAGCGGAAACATCGGCCAACATCAATCTCCAGCTGAAATTCAAACTGTTTTTTCCGCTGCAGGACCCCCATCTTCCCCTGGCCCCATTGATTTGAATCCGGGTTGGATACAACTGATATTTCTCGGCTAGCCGGAGGGTTCGCCCAGGCAAATATTCTTTAGCCTGAGCCCGGTACAGCTGTTCCAAAGCTTTTGCTACATCAGGTGCAGTCCTGCAAGGGGGCAGATAAACTATCCCCTCTCGTACCCCACCAGGGCCGTGGGCGTAGACTACCGGGTATTCCACTCCCAAAAGAGGCAAAGATAGAGGAAAAGTACTTCGGGCCTCTGCCACCCGGCGGCACCGGTCCAGGACCTTGTTTTGGTGGTGGTAAATCCATTGGGCCCGCTGGGCAAGAAGTTCCTCAATAGTCCAAGCGGGCGTCCCTTTGGGCGCCCGCACCACAATTTCTCCATCTGTTTGAATGGCGATTGCTATGGTTTTTCGTCTGGAATAAACCAGACGGTAGTCAAATGGTTCCATCTCTGTTAATAGCCCAGAGGCTCTCCTACCAAAATGACCTTGATCCGGTTTTTGATCATCTGGTGGCCGCTCACTAAATATTGGGCACAGATACGGGTATCACTGGTACATCCAGCACACATCTCTTTGCCCCGGTTCCCTGCAATGGAAGCACACTCTCCCTCATGGGCACAGTAGGTATCCCGTCCCAACCGCACCGCGTTGGCTGGAGCCGCTACCGATTTCACCCGCAGGATTGCCTCCTCCAGGTTATGTACAATTTTGTTACAACCCACTACCACAATGACCGATTTGGGGCCATAGGCAATGGCTGCCACCCTGTTTCCGCTGCCATCTACATTGTACAGCTCCCCCGCTTCGGTAATGGCATTGGCACTGGTCAAAAAGGCATCAGACAAAAACATCTTGCCATAGAGCTCCCGTATCTCGGGAGAACCCAAAGGATAGATGGACCGATCCAGAAAATTGTAAGCCCCGCTGCGCATCAAATCCATGACACCGCACTCCTCCAGGGTAACAGTGCCTCCACAGCAAATGGTATCCCCCTCCCGCAGCAACGCGGCTACCTGGGCAGGAACCTCCTCTTTTCGCTCCACATAAAAGGCCTGCATGTTGTTTTTCTCCAAGTTTTTCAGCACACGGTCCATTCGCATCCGCTGTACTTTTGCCATACTTGTGTCCATATTTCGTTCCTCCTTTTGGGTAATGTAGGATAGTTTCAGTATAGCACAGATCATATGCAATGAAAATCAAAAAAAGGTCGTGGAATACTTCCACGACCTTTTTATATTGGTTACAGGGCCGATTAATACATGCCGCCCATAGCAGGGTTAGCTGCCGCAGCGGGCTCCTCGGTCTTTTCGTCGGTAACCAGGCTCTCGGTAGTCAGAACCATCGAGGCAACAGAAGCGGCGTTCTGCAGAGCGCTCCGGGTTACCTTGGTAGGATCTACGATACCAATATCCATCATATCGGTATACACTTCGTTGAGAGCGTCAAAACCATAGCCAATCTTGCGGGAACGACGAATCTTGTCAATGATGACAGAGCCTTCCAGACCAGCGTTGGCAGCGATCTGACGTACTGGCTCCTCCAGGGCTTTCAGTACGATTCTGACACCAGTCTTCTCATCACCCTCACAGGTGGAGAGCAGTTTCTCAACCGCAGGCATAGCGTTGATGAGAGCGGTACCACCGCCGGCTACCAGGCCCTCTTCCAAAGCGGCTTTAGTAGCGGACAGAGCATCCTCAATACGCAGTTTCTTCTCCTTCATCTCCACTTCGGTGGCTGCGCCAACCTTGATGACAGCTACGCCGCCAGCCAGTTTGGCCAAACGCTCCTGAAGTTTCTCTTTATCAAACTCAGAAGTAGTGGTTTCGATCTGGGCACGAATCTGGTTGACTCTAGCCTCGATCTCCTGAGAGTCGCCAGCGCCATCCACAATGATGGTGTGGTCCTTGGTAACCTTAACCTGACGGGCCCGGCCCAACAGACCAATGTGGGTATCCTTCAGCTCGTAGCCCAGCTCCTCGCTGATAACCTCACCACCGGTCAGGGTTGCGATATCCCGCAGCATCTCTTTTCTTCTGTCACCAAAGCCAGGAGCCTTGACAGCCACACAGGTGAAGGTACCACGCAGACGGTTTACAATCAGAGTGGAGAGAGCCTCGCCCTCAACATCCTCAGCAATGATAACCAGCTTCTTGCCGGATTTTACAATCTCCTCCAGCAGAGGCAGGATCTCCTGGATTACAGAGATCTTCTTATCGGTAATCAGCAGGTAGGCGTCATCGATAACAGCCTCCATCTTCTCGGTATCGGTTACCATGTAGGGGGTGATGTAACCCCGGTCAAACTGCATGCCTTCCACTACTTCGCTGTAGGTTTCAGCAGTTTTAGACTCTTCAATGGTAATGACACCATCAGCGGAAACTTTTTCCATAGCGTCAGCAATCAGGTTACCGATAAACTCGTCGCCAGCGGAAACAGTAGCAGCTCTGGCAATATCAGCGGAGCCGGAAACTTTCTTGGAATTGTCCTTGATAGCGGCTACAGTGACATCTACAGCTTTCTGGATACCCTTCTTAACAATCATGGGGTTGGCGCCAGCGGCGATATTCTTCATACCCTCACGAACCAGAGCCTGAGCCAGCAGGGTAGCGGTGGTAGTACCATCACCAGCGGCATCGTTGGTTTTGGTAGCAACCTCTTTCAGCAGCTGAGCGCCCATGTTCTCAAAGGGATCGGACAGCTCAATCTCCTTGGCGATGGTTACACCATCGTTGGTGATGAGGGGAGCGCCAAATTTCTTATCCAATACAACATTTCTGCCCTTGGGGCCCAGGGTAATCTTAACGGTGTCTGCCAGTTTATCAATACCAGCCTGCAAGGACTTTCTTGCGTCCTCGCCATATGCAATAATTTTAGCCATAATCTTCAGAAACCTCCTACAGTATCATTAATGGTTCAGCTCAGAACAACCTGTGAACTTATTCTACAATGGCCAGAATATCGGACTGACGCAGAATGGTGTACTCCACACCATCCAGCTTTACTTCTGTACCAGCGTATTTGCTGATCAGAACCTTGTCGCCCTTTTTCACATACATTTTAACCTCGTTGCCCTCTACCAAACCGCCGGGGCCAACCTCAACGATTTCTGCTACCTGAGGTTTCTCCTTTGCGGAGCCAGCCAGGATAATACCGCTCTTGGTGGTCTCTTCCGCCTCAACCATCTTGATTACAACTCTGTCAGCAAGTGGTTTGATCTTCATAACAATTCCTCCATTGTATAAAATGTAATAAGTAACATGTTTTTAGCACTCAATAATCCTGAGTGCTAATATATATTATAGCGGTTTCTTTTGAAAAATCAAGTGCTTTCCAAAGAAAACCTGAATTTTTAACAATTTTTTAAAGATTGGGGCTAAAATTGGTGATTTCCAGCCTTACTTTGCCCCACTGCGCACCTTTTTATCACCCAATTAAGACATTTGGGGCTGCTTCGTGGTATACTAAAGAAAACAAATGACCGACAACAACGAATTAAAGGATGGGACAGCGTGAATATCTTAGCCATTGACATCGGAGGAACAGCTATCAAAATGGGACTGGTCAGGCAGTCCACCCAAATAGAACAGCCCGAGGAAATTCCCACCCATGCCCATCTGGGAGGGCCGGCCCTGATGGAACGGGTAGCCGGGGCCATTGCCCGCTACGGGAAATTGGATGCCATTGGAGTAAGCACTGCCATGCAGGTGGATCCCCGCACCGGAGTCATTACCCACGCCACCGACACCTTTCCCCAATACACCGGCACCCAGGTCAAAAAGCTGTTGGAAACCCAGTTTGGAGTACCAGTAGCGGTAGAAAATGACGCCAACGCGGCGGCCCTGGCCGAAGGGCTCTTCGGCGCCGCCCGGGGGGAGTCCTCCTTTTTGTCCCTGGTGTACGGTACCGGCATTGGCGGGGGAATTGTTTTAAATGGGAAGCTGTGGCATGGTTCCCGGTTCTCAGCGGGAGAGGTGGGTCATATGCGCCTTCACGCGGGAGGGAAACTTTGTACCTGTGGCCTGACAGGCTGTTATGAGGCTTACGCTTCCGCCAAAGCCCTGACAACGCAGGCTACAGTGGAATATGGCCGCCCCATAGATGGCAGAACCCTCTGTCATTTCCTCCATGAAGGAGATCCATTGGCCAAATCTCTGGTGGATCAGTGGTTGCAGGAGGTGGTCTGGGGACTTTCCTCCCTGATTCAAATTTTCGATCCACCCTGTGTGGTGTTAGGTGGGGGCATTATGGAAGAACCCTATATGCTGGACACCATCCAGCACATGTTACCCCTGGAGTTAATGCCCAGTTTTCGGGATGTCAAGGTGGTAAAGGCCCAGCTGGGAAATCAGGCAGGTATGATTGGCGCCGCCCACCTGGCCTATCTGTGTACGCAAACTGCCAAGAAATGAGAGAATCGCAGAAAAATCTCCCAGCTTTTCTTATCCTACTGGATATGTTATACTGATAAAAATATGAAATCATTCCATATAGGGAGAACACTTCATGCCCCATTTTTCCATACAAAAAGAATATTTTCAAACTGGTGCCACCTTGGCAGCCGATTTTAGAATCCGGCAGCTGAAAAGCCTATATCAAGCTATTCTCTATTTCCAGGAGGAAATCTTTGAGGCTTTGCGGCAGGATCTCTCCAAATCTAAGGAAGAAAGTTATGCCACTGAAATTGGGATGGTGCTCAGTGAGATCAGCTATGCTATTAAGCATCTCAAACATTGGTGCCGCCCCACTAAAGTAAAAACCGAGCTCTCACAGTTTCACGCCAAAAGCTGTATTTATCCTGAGCCCTATGGAGTTGTTTTAATCATTGCCCCCTGGAACTATCCCTTCCAGCTGGCGCTTTCTCCTCTGGTCTCTGCTTTGGCCGCAGGCAATTGCGCCACCATCAAACCCTCCGAGCTATCCCCCCATGTCTCGGCGGTTCTCTCCAAGCTGATTACTTCCTGCTTTGAGAGCCGCTACTGCGCAGTAGTAGAAGGAGGCATATCCGTTTCAACCGCTCTGTTGGAACAGCCATACGACTATATCTTTTTTACAGGTGGAGAACGGGTTGGCAAAATTGTAATGTCCAAAGCCGCGGAGCATCTGACCCCGGTCACCTTAGAACTGGGTGGGAAAAGCCCTTGTATTGTGGACCAGACCGCCAATATTCCAGTGGCCGCCAAGCGAATTGCCTGGGGTAAGGTGTTGAATGCGGGACAGACCTGCGTAGCTCCCGACTATATTCTGGTTCACCATACGGTCAGTGACTATCTCATTGAAGAACTGGGCAAAAGTTTTACTCAGTTTTATGGTCCTCAGCCTCAGAACAACCCAGACTATCCAGCCATTATTAATGCCACTCACTTTGAACGGTTGAAAGCTCAGTTGTGTTATGGGAAGGTTCGGGGTGGCTGGCTCAATGAATCAGAGCGGAAAATCGCCCCCGCTATTATCGAGCAGCCTCAGTTGGACTCCCCATTAATGCAGGAAGAAATATTCGGTCCTCTTCTCCCTGTTGTTGTCTATGGAGAGCTACAGGAGGCCATACAGTTTGTCTCCTGCCGTCCCAAGCCTTTGGCGCTGTACTTATTCTCCGAAAGCCAGGTCGTCCAACGGCAGGTTCTATCCCGCCTTTCCTTTGGGGGCGGCTGTATCAACGACACCATTTCCCATCTGGTTTCCCACCAGCTGCCTTTTGGCGGTGTAGGAACCAGCGGTATGGGCGCTTATCATGGCAAAGCCGGTTTCGACACCTTTACCCATAACAAATCTATTTTGTCAAAATCCACTTGGCTGGACCTCCCAGTGCGGTATCCCCCCTGGGATGGAAAGCTGGAAGCCCTAAGACGCTTCTTGCGGTAAGGAGAGTCCGTTATGCTCTCAATATTTTTCATCATTTTGGGGGTTGGGTGTCTGTTCTTTGGAGTCATTCCACTGATCTTCTATAGAATTTTTCATCCAGGTGTTCTCACCTTACTGGCGGCTGGCTGTCTGTTGACAGCATTGGGATATCTGTGGAATCGTCCCGTTTTAAAAACAAAACCAAAATGTAAAAAGGGGTTGCTAGGGATTCTTTTGGCAGGATTTCTCACCGGGGTAGGAATTTCCCTCCCCATGCTCTACTATGGATTCTTTTCCCCACCTCCTCAGGATGGCCAGGTCACAGTGGTAGTTTTAGGCTGTCAGGTTTTGGGGGACCAACCCTCCCTTATGCTTCGCCGGCGGTTGGACACAGCCTTGGAATATTTATCTATAAACCCACAGGCTTCCGCTGTCCTGGCGGGGGGCCGCGGGGATGGAGAAGACTATTCCGAAGCCTATGTGATGGAACGGTATTTAACTGCCAAGGGAATTGACCCTTCCAGATTGTACCAGGAGGATACCTCTACTAACACCCGAGAGAATCTGCTCTATTCAGCTTCGGTGATTTTGGAAAACCAACTCTCTACACAAATTGTGTTGGTCACCGATGCATTTCATCAATGGCGGGGTACTTTGTATGGAAAAAGCGCGGGGCTCACTGTCCTAGGCAACTGCTCTTCCGCTACTCCCTGGGGATTATTGCCCAGTTATTGGGTTCGTGAATTTTATGGGCTGCTGGTCAGCTGGACTGTATTATGACAGGAGGTCACTCTATGGAATTTTTAGACTATATGAAACGCCGGGAATCAGTGCGGGAATTTACTGGAGAACCCGTTTCCCACCAGGAT
Source organism: uncultured Clostridia bacterium (assembly GCA_944387315.1). Classification (GTDB taxonomy): domain Bacteria; phylum Bacillota; class Clostridia; order Oscillospirales; family Ruminococcaceae; genus CALXEL01. Next base: position 1,919 of record CALXEL010000061.1, on the reverse strand, counting down.
CTCCTCTATTGTCTGGAAGCCGCCAGGCTCTCCCCCTCCTCCCTCAACTCCCAGCCCTGGAAGTTTATTGTGGTAGATGACCCACTGCTTCATCAAAAAGTCTGTGCTGCCATCCACGATCCTCTTTTACAGATCAACCGCTTCGTCTATGGAAGCGCGGCCATTGTAGTGGTCCTAAAAGACACCTCCAGCATGAATCTGCGCATCCGGACCCTTGTAAAGAAGTTCAACTTTACACCTTATGATATTGGCATCGCTGTACAAAGTTTTTGTTTGGCTGCTGTAGATCGCGGGCTGGGTACCTGTATTATTGGATGGGGCAAACACCGCCGCATCAAAGATTTGCTTTTTATTCCCGATGATAAGGAAATCGCTTTAATGATTGCTGTAGGGCATCCAAAAGAAGAAATCCAGCCAAAAGCAAAGAACAGAAAACCTTTGGAATCCATCTACAGTTTTAATACTTATCGCTAACAGCCACGCCGCCTTAAAATTCATTTAAGGCGGCTGTTTTGTTGCGCTTTTAGCGCACTTTCGTCTGAAAAGGGGCTTTAGGTGAAAGGATGTGACAATCATGCCAATTTATACCCAAATCAATGGTACTACCCAGGAAGTATCAAACCCAACCGTCAATTGTGGCGGCGTCCAAACGCCAGCCGCCTCAATCTGGGGAGGCATTGGAGGAGTCAATACCCTGCTGTGGGAAAAACCTGCCAGTGGCCCCACCTTAGCGGACCTGGAAATCGGCGCCAAAGTAAAGGACCCCAACAGCTGTTTCTATCCAGGAGAGCCACTCTGCTGGACCATTATCGACAAAAGCCATGAAGGCTATCCAGCGGACTTTGTCACCCTGATGGCCAGCTATATTTATATGATTCGTGTCTTTGACGCCAATGAGTCGGATAACCCTGAGTTCCAATCCGGCAACCGCAGGTATCACTACAGCAATCTCCGACAGTGGCTCAACAGTGATGCCCCTGCTGGCGGAAGCTGGTATCAGCCTCAGCACACCTATGATACCCCACCGGATAGCGCCGCATCTCTGGTCTGCCCCTACCATCAGGAGCAAGGCTTTTTGGCTTACCTGTCTGACGATTTTCGCCAGGCCATTTTAACCACACCTGTTAAAGTCCTTTTGCCTTTGGATGACAATGTAGCTGACCCCATTACCCTTTATGATAAAGTTTATTTAATTTCAGCCACAGAAGTAAATGGCACTGAAAAATATCCAGAAAGCAGTCCAGAAGGCACCCTGTTCGCCTATTTTCAACAGGAGGGAGCCTCTATCGGCTATACCACCCAATCCTGTTATGACAACAACCCCATTGAACGTGTCAACTATGCCCCCAATGCTCCCTTTTACTGGTCTACCAGAAGCGCGCCTCACAACCGCACTGGGAACAATACATTGCTCTATGTCAGCACCACTGGAGCCTTTATGGTTGGGCGAGCTGGTGTGGAAACCATCGACGGCTGTCGTCCTCTTTTAAATCTTTCTATGGACACTCCTGTGTCCTCTGAACCAGATGAGGACGGCGTCTACCTGTTGGAGTTTTCCCGCCTCTAAATTGTTTATGAATATCCAATTTCGAAAAAGCAGCCATATCATATGGCTGCTTTTGTGCGTCAAGGTGAATTCCCAGTACACAAAATTCTCTCCCTGTACCTTTTAAAAGGCACAAGGAGAGAAAATCTTGACAAGTTAGCTTTATCTAACTAAAATAAAATTAAACAAACATCCGGATTTTAAACAGCGGAAAGGAGATGGTCCCCTATGAGGCAAATGGATCAATTTCTAAAGTCCAGAGCCGCCCACCCAGCAACCACAGTCCGAAAATCCATAGAGCCAGTAGACGGTTATGAAATTCCCGCAACCTTTGTATTCGGCGGCCAGCCAGGTCCCACAATTTTAATCAGCG
>CALXEL010000060.1 GCA_944387315.1 uncultured Clostridia bacterium | reverse complement strand
ACCGTCATAAGCATGGTTTGGTTTTGGATTTTACGGTGGCGGAAAATGTGGTGCTCTCCCGTTATCGGAATGATTCCTTTTCCAAACAAGGTGTTTTGAAGCTGAAAGATATTGATGATTTTGCTGGTAAGCTGATCGAAAAATTTGATGTTCGTCCAGCTGGTTGTGGTAAACAGAAGGCCAGAGGGTTATCGGGTGGTAACCAGCAAAAGGTTATTATTGCTAGAGAAGTGAGCAGCAACCCGGAACTGCTCATTGCCATGCAGCCTACCCGAGGTTTGGATGTAGGTGCTATTGAATATGTGCACAAGGCATTGATTGAGCAGCGGGACCATGGAAAAGCGATACTGCTTATTTCCCTGGAACTAGACGAGGTAATGGATGTTTCGGACCGGATTGCCGTTATATATGATGGTGCGATTGTGGATACCTTCGCAGCTGCCGAAGCAGACGAGAATGAGATCGGTCTCTTAATGGCAGGAGGGAAACGGCAATGAAAAAGATACAGCATATTCTGCGCAAGCCCATTGTAGGAATCCTTATTTCTATAGTAATGGGCTTTCTGGTTGGTGCCGTTATTTTGATGGTTGCCGGCTATAATCCGGCCACCGCCTATGGGGCTATGCTGCGGGGCATTTTTTCCAAGCCAAAGTATTTGGCCCAGGTGGTAATCCGCAGTACACCCATTATTTTGACTGGTCTCAGTGTTGCTTTTGCGTTTCAGACGGGTCTGTTCAACATAGGCGCCGAAGGCCAGTTTATTATGGGAACCATAGCGGCGGTATTGGTAGGATATAAAGTGCCGCTGCCTCCGGTTATTCATTTTATCGCTGTAGTAGCGGCCGCTATGATAGCGGCTGGCCTCTGGGGCGCAATTGTTGGATTTCTCAAGGCCAAATTTGGTATCCATGAGGTAATCACCAGCATTATGCTCAACTGGATTGCCCTCTATCTCAACAACTTTACTGTTACCTTGCCCTGGATGAAGAAACCGGGCAGCGAGTCCACCTATGAGGTACTCACTTCCAGCTGGATTGTGGTGCTCAACAACTGGAAAACCTCTCCTGAGGGCAGAGAACAGCTGATGCAGCATCCAGTTTTGGCTGATGTGTTTATTCGTACCGACTTTAACTACGGTATCCTGATTGCTATTGTTGTGGTGGCGATTGTCTGGTTTATTCTGAACCGTACCACTAAGGGCTTTGAGCTGCGGGCAGTTGGATTTAACAAAGATGCCTCCCAGTTTGCTGGCATTGATGTAAAAAAGAACATTATCATCTCTATGGCCATTGCGGGTGCCATTTCCGGAATCGCTGGCGCACTGTTTATCACTGGAGCAATGCCACATAGAATTTCAGTGTTGTCTGCCATGCAGAACTATGGTTTTGATGGAATTTCGGTGGCACTGATTGCCAATAGTTCTCCCTTTGGCGTCATTCTTTCCGGACTGCTGTTTGGTGGCCTTAAATATGGAGGCGCTTCCATCCAGTCGGAGGTGGGCGCACCCAGTGAGATCATCAATATTGTAATCGGTGTCATTGTATTTTTTGTTGCTATGTCCAGTATCTTCCGTATGATTGCGGACTATCTGGAAAGAAAGGGGGAAAAGAAAAATGCTTAATACCATTGCTTTGGCAATTAATATCACACTGATGTATTCTGCTCCCCTGATCTTTACCGCTTTGGGAAGTGTAATTACTGAGCGTTCCGGTGTAGTCAACATCGGTTTGGAAGGCATGATGGTAATGGGCGCTTTTGCTGGTGTAACAGCTGCCTATTACAGTGAGAACCCCTGGATTGGATTTTTGACAGCTGGATTGGCCGGCGGAATCTTGGCACTGTTGCACGCAGTGGCTGCTGTTACCTTCCGGGCAAACCAGACCATCTCGGGTACAGCTCTGAACTTTATCGGTTCTGGTATGGCGTTGTTTCTTTCCCGTATGTTCTTTGATGGGGCAACTATGACAAAGCCGGTACCCAATAAACTCCCCAAAATTTTTGAGGTACTGCATATTGATCAGGTAGAAAGCTCTGTTTTAAGCAACATGAACATTGATATTACTGTAGTGCTGGCTTTCCTCTTTACTGCTCTTATTTGGTTTGTCCTCTATAAAACCAAATGGGGTCTGCGGCTTCGGGCAGTGGGCGAACATCCTGCCGCCGCAGACACATTGGGTGTCAATGTGTATTGGGTTCGGTATCTGGCGGTAATCCTCTCTGGTGTAATGGCGGGATTTGGCGGTGCTGCCCAGTCTCTGGCGGTTGTTTCACTGTTTTCTCCCACTGTTATCTCTGGTCATGGCTTTATCGCGATGGCTGCGGCTATTTTTGGCAAGTGGACTCCTCATGGTGCTATGTTGGCTTGTCTGCTGTTTGGCTTTGCCCAGGCATTGGTGGTATTGCTGGGTGGCGATGGTATGGTCATTCCACCCCAGATTCTTTCCATGCTGCCATATCTGCTGACTATTATTGTGCTGGTTCTTTTTGTGGGACGGGCTACCGCTCCCAAGGCCAGTGGTGTACCATATCAAAAAGGTGTTCGCTAGTTTTTAATAATTGGGTCTTTCTAGTCACAGGGAGGGACGGTGTCAAAATCACCTTCCTCCCTGTTTTTGCAAGATAGCCTGCTGGGATTCAAGGAGGAAAGAACAATGAGAATGTACGATTTGATTTTAAAGAAGCGGGAAGGACAGGCTTTGACTGATGAGGAGATCGCTTTTCTCATCTCAGGTTATACCGCGGGGGAGATTCCAGATTATCAGATGTCTGCCATGTTGATGGCCATTTATTTTAAAGGGCTTTCCCAGCATGAGACAGGAGTTTTAACCCACTGCATGGCCCATTCAGGGGATATGGTAGACCTTTCCTCCATTCCGGGAATCAAGGTGGACAAACATTCTACAGGTGGGGTAGGGGACAAGACCACTATGATTGTTGCCCCCATTGTAGCCAGCTGTGGTGTCCCGGTGGCTAAGATGTCTGGCAGGGGACTGGGCCACACTGGTGGCACTGTTGATAAGCTGGAATCCATTCCTGGCCTGCGTACCGACATCGAGCCCCAGCGCTTTTTGGAAATTGTAAAAGAGATAGGAATCGCTGTAGTGGGCCAGTCAGGAAACCTGGCCCCTGCTGATAAAAAACTCTATGCCCTGCGGGATGTTACTGCCACTGTGGACAGCATTCCTCTCATAGCCGCCAGCATTATGAGCAAAAAGATCGCGGCGGGAGCGGACTGTATTCTGTTGGATGTGAAGACCGGCAGTGGAGCCTTTATGAAAACAGAGGAAGAAGCAATCCAGCTGGCGCAAACCATGGTTTCCATTGGAGAGCATGTGGGCCGTAAAACAGTGGCTTTGATTACCGATATGGATCGTCCTTTGGGCAGAGCTATTGGCAACGCACTGGAAGTTCAGGAGGCGTTGGAGACCCTTTCGGGCCAGGGACCGGAAGATTTGACCCAGGTCTGTTTACAGTTGGCGGCCAATATGCTCTATCTGGCAGAAAAGGGAGATATGGAGGAGTGCCTCAAGCTGGCCCAGGAAGCAGTCCATTCGGGCAAAGCAAAGGAGAAGTTTGCTCAGATGGTATCTGCCCAAGGAGGAGATCCATCGGTGATATTCCATCCTGAGCGATTGGCGCAGGCGCCTTATAGTCAGGTAGTAACAGCACCGATCGATGGTTATCTCACCCATATGGATACCCAACAGTGTGGTATTGCTTCGGTACTCTTGGGCGCCGGACGGGAGACCAAAGAGGCTCCTATTGACTTCTCAGCGGGCATTATTTTGAAAAGAACCATTGGTCAATGGGTGAATCAGGGAGAACCCATTGCGGTGCTTTACAGCTCCCGCCCAGAATCCTTTGAGGGGGCCCAGTCTCTGTTATTACAGTCGATGACCATTGGCGACCAGCCGCCAGCTCCTGAGAGACTGATTTACGCCAGAGTTTCCAGCTATGGAGTGGAGAAAATGAACCCTCATGGCAGCAACTGAAATTGGTAGGATTTCCAAATAGAACAAGCCGTCCTTTGACACTACTAAGTGTCAAAGGACGGCTTTGTTTATTGCTTTCCAGAGGGCCACTTAAGCCCCAGCCTGTTCCTCCTGGGCGGGTAACACCGGATTTTCCACAGTGCTGACTACAGCTCCTGAGATGGCACAAGCAGTTTTATAGATGTTCAGGGGGTCAAGCAGTGACTCATATTCTGCTGGGCTCACCATGAAGCCAATCTCAGCTAGAACTGAGGGACAATAGGTCATTTTGGTGACTACATAATAGGATTGCTCAGCGCCTTTATTGGGCCGGTCCACCGCTTCAGAAACCCGATTGACAATATTTTCCGCCAGCATTTGGGACCCCTCATCAAAGTAGTACACATAGGTTCCGCTCACCGAGTTGGCGTCACTGTTTTCTCCAATGCTGTTGTGGTGGATGGAAATAAAGAAATCGGGCTTGATGGCGTCTGCGATTTTCATACGGTCAAAGAGAACAACCTTATCTTCCTCCTGACCGGTGAGGGTCATGGTTACAGTAGCTCCCAACTGTTCCAATCGCTGCTTGGTAGCGTAAGCTACCGCAAGGTTGACCTCCCGTTCCATTGGCCCCATGGTGCCAGCCACACCCAGTGCTCCTGGGTCATATCCGCCATGTCCTGGATCCAGGACTACCGAGATACCCTGCAGGGGCTTTCCGTACTGGGAGGACAGCACAGGAGTTTTGCGGCAGTAGATCAACAGGTTGTCATCCTGGTAGGAGATGTCATATCCCCACAGATAGGTGCCGTCTTTTAAAGTAAAGTAGTAAGTGACAGCATTGTCCTCCACCTTCTTTTCAATGGCATCAAAGAGGGTGCTGTTGGTGGTCAGACTTTCCTCCTGTCCGCTGGCATTGTAGATGGTGACAGCCAGACCGTTGGGGGTTCGCTGTGCCCGAGCCAGGGCATGGGCCGCTCCGGGTATGGTGAAGGTTTCGCTACGGTCATCAGAGGAAAAGTGGAGGGTATTGATGGTAGTTTCCAGGGCAACGTCTCCCTCCAGCAGGGTAACAGCGCTTTTGCGGATGGTACCTCCCGATTGGAGCACAAAGTGTTCATCGGTCTGTCCCACCACATATTCCCGGGCGCCCTGCCGTAAAGTGTTGAGGAAATTCCCCTCATTTTCAGGGGTTTCATCCACTGTGACGCCGGCGATATAGTCAGAGACCTCCATTACAAGAGAAGCGTTCTGTCCTACAACATAGAGCTCTCCGCTGGAGGTAAACCGATTGACGACCCCGCCGTAGGTCAAGGTGTAGGTGACAGTACCGATTTTGGTTACCTCATCGGAACTGTATCCACTTTCCAGTGTGATTTCACCGGTAAAGGTGGCAGGAATTCCGGAGGAAGCGGTAGCGGCTACCTGAGAGAGGGAAACAGTTTGACCTCCTACAGTGGCAGTTACCGAAGCCCCAGAAGGAGCGATACACCGCAAAGTGAAGGCTTCACCCAGAGTGGCATAGGCCGCTGTAGCTGGGAACATGGAACTTTGGGTAATTGAGGTAATGGGGATGGCGGTTCCTCCTGTGGAGGGCTGGTTGCGTACTATGGTGACCGTCTGGGTATCCTCTCCCTGCTGGAAGGTGTAGGTATTGGTACCATAAGGTACATTAACCAATACGCCAAATAATCCGCTCTTGGTGAAACGCTCCACTTCCTCACCATCCAGAGTTAGGGGCAGGTCAGGGTCTGAAATACCAGTGATAAAATATTTGGCGTAGCTGGTAACCAGGCGTTGAGTGGGGCGGGTAATGGCAAAGGTCTTAGGCAGAGAGAGGTCAATTTCACTGCCCAAAATGTCATTGGAACTGTATAGAGTCATCATATTGGCGGCAATTTGGTGGGGATCCTCTCGAGCCGCTTTGTAACTGTCGATGACTGTGCCGTCCACATGGCCAAGGGAGTTGATATAGAGCTGATAGTTGAGCTCAAAGGCATCCCCATCAGGATTTTGGGCCAGTTCTTCCACCAGGCGGTTCAGCTGGTGTACAGTGTAGAGTTCCACCTGGGTATCGGTTAAACTGTTTTGCCAAAGGGTAAGGAGATTTTGGTAGCTATCCTCATCATCCCCCACAGCTCGGGTCATAATGGGCTGTACAAAGTCTACCAAACTGGAGGAGGTCCATTGGGTTACCGAGGAAAAAGCCAGGTCCTGATTGTTTTCTTCTAGGGCAATGGCGCCATCCATCGAGACGCCAAAAGCGCAGCTTACACCAGCGGCATCCAACTGCTGGCGGGTGGCGGCAACCAATTCAGAGACGGCATCGCTGTAACCAGTGGTAGCGGCCAGGGGAGTACCACTGAGATTGTGATAGACGATACCTGCTACCCCATAGTTTTCCGCTACTTCCAAAGCACCGTCTACAATCAGCTGACGTACTTCAGCAATTTGCGGGTTGAGGTAAATTTCTTCACCTATGGTTATGGTCCATTCCGGGTGTTCTACAGCGGGATTGCTGGAGTGAAGTGTGTCCTGAGTTGTGCCCACATAGAAGGGGTCAATTACACCAAAGACCTGTATTCCTTTCTGGGACGCCTGGGAAACCACCTGCTCCAAAAGATCGCCAAACAAAGTGAACTTGCCCTGGCTTTCCATCCAGCTGGCGCTGGTAGGAAACAGATCAGAACGGTAGAGGGCGTCACAGGCTGGACGGACCTCAAAAAAGAGGGTATTCAGCTGGTTCTCCTGGGCGAATTCCAGCATTTGGTTAATTTCCGGCTTTAATTCCCGGGAACTGAGCCCATTGGTTGAGGGAAAGTCCTGATGGTCCCGGGTATGTACCATCATGCCTCTGACAGTATCCAAGATAACAGGAGCGGTTTCCTTTGAGGAAGGGCCGCATCCTGAAAAAATTCCGGTAATGATGGCCCCACACAATAGCAGCGGGAGAAATCTTTTACATTGTTTAATCATGATATCCTCCTGATTTAGGTATGTCTGCCGCGAGAAGCTGGCGTGAAAAAGAATAGGCCGACCCGGTAGGGTAAGCCTGGGAGATTAAAGGGAAAAGTCTGAGTTGTCAAATTTAGGCAAGGGAGCGGGACGTTTGGGAACTCGACGCAAGGGATCATAGCGAAAATGTCGGCAGCTGAAGTGCAGGTCTACTACACCTTGTTTCTCACAAAGAATCATGGCGCCATCTCCGGTCGGGTTTCCCCATCCGCAGTAGCTGCACGCAGGTTCTATTTTGCTGCCAAAAAGTTTTTTCTGTCCAAACATACTCGTTCCTCCCCATGGAACAAACTAATAGAGTCAGCCGATCTGCTCCTTTTATCAGTGTAACAGAAGTCAGCTTAAAAATCTATGACTTTCTGATAGAAAGTCTTTTAACAGATATTGACAGAAGCACAATAGAGCACATAGCGATCATACACAGAGCAATGACAACTGACTGGGTTGAGACCACCATAAGGGGAGGGTAGGACGAGATACTGACCGATATGGTTTTACAAAACTTTTCATAGAGAGGGTAAGCGATGGCAGCGGTTAAAAAACC
>CALXEL010000059.1 GCA_944387315.1 uncultured Clostridia bacterium | reverse complement strand
TGGCCACATCGGGTTTCACCGACAGCTTGGCAATGTCATCCACCACCTCAAAGGGGGTCAGCTCCAGAGGGATCTCCCCCACATGGCGGCGGACAATGCCGGCCACTTCCATATCGGGAGCGGCCAGCACCGCTTCCAGCACACCTTTTCCAATATTGCCGTATCCAACAATGGCGATTTTTATCATAGACGATTCCTACCTTTCTCATATAATAGAGCCCCGGGGCCAATAAAAATTCAATGTTTTTACTATATCCTTTTTTTAACAGTCCGTCAATGGTTTTTTGCAAGTTAATTTAAAATATTATGCAAATTTATTGGAAATTTCTTAAATTACTACAGAATTTATTAAGAAAATCTTATTTATTGCAATTTCTCTTTCATGCAATTTGTGGTCCATCAAAAAATGGCGGCCAATCCTGCGGAAGAAAAACACAAAAAAGACGCCCCGGGTGCTTATGGATAGGTATACAACCGACCCATCAAAACCCATGGGGCGCTATGAGGCGGACAGCCGCAGCTGTCCGCCTTTTCCGTTATGCGGGGGTATCCTGCGGTTGTGGGGCAGTAGCTGCCTCCAAGTTAAGCTGGAATGTGGAGAAAGCGGGCTTTTTTGCTGCTTCTCCGCCCACTGCTGCCTGCCTTTCTTCCAACCTCGGAAAACCCTACAAGTGTATATAAAATTATTGGCAAGGAAAACCTTGTCCAACATAGGGCTGAGGGTTACGTCAACTATTTGGTACGGATAGGATCACTGACATGCTCAGCCAATTCCAATGAAATCAATTCTCTGCCTGTATTTTCCAATTTTCTTTTTACGGTCTGGGCATCAGGATAGCTGCTGAGTAAGGAGTATTGGGTATTGCGTGAAACCAGCTCATTGCTGTCTGGATCAACAAGAAATTCCGCCATGCAAAATTCCGTCTGGTCGTCTGAGCAGCTGTCTTCCACCACAACAAACGCCAAATATTGTTCCCCGGCATTATCCAAATAATAGGCGTAATAGACATCGGTAATGAAATCTGTTTTACTGCCCGCATTCTTCGCGTATGTTTCCAACTGAGAATAAATTTCATCCCAATCTTTCTCGGAGATTTCCGATTTATCGCGCACAATTTCCTGTAAGCTCACAGATATCTCACCCTCTGTCTTTGGAATCTTAATGCCCAATTCCTCCGCCCGTGACTTGGAGTAGCTGATACTGACGGGAACCTTATCACCATTCCGCAAACTTCCCTCACCGCGTTCCGGCACACCATCGCCCAGAACAAAATCGATGGACTCCAAAAAATCGGTGATATCTGTATCGGATTTATCATAGTCAATTTTCGAGATATCCACTTGTAACTCAACTTCGCCGTATCCACTGATTTCAGTCTGGATACAGCCATTTCCATCGTTATCCACCTCAAACCAGGTAAGTTTATACTTCTGACCTGTCGGCACGGACAAAGACACTGCGTCAAAAACATCGATCTTCTGCGCCCCGCAAGCAGAAAGAATTACGCTACAGCATATACAGCACATCACAACAATCCATAATCTTTTCATCATTTATCCCCCTCCCTAAAAATCAACCTGCCCAGCCACCAACGCTGTTTCTCGACGCTGTATGGCAGTTCCTTAGAATAGTAAAAGAGGCCCGGAGATGTTCTCCGAGCCTCTTCGCAGTCGTTCTGGTTGCCCATGGTTCACGTTTTGCACCTATAAGTGAGTGCTTCCGGAGCCTCTCTTTTTTCTGTTTTGTCTTAGAAAGAAATCATATACTGATGAATCCGCTCGGGAAGTTCAGACGGATCACAGGAGACAGTAAAGGTAATGACAAAGCCAGAGGTTTTGGTGAGTTCCACCAGTTTCTCCACCATTGCGGCAAACGCCTCGAAATCTCTGCCGCCAATTTTGAGGGTGGCATCTACAAACATTTCGGTGATGTCATAGTTGCCCGCCAAAATTCCGGCGATAAAGCCGTACAGCGCGTCAAAACCGCTGATGGCATACTGCTCAATATCAATAAGACGAGCCTTGTGATCGATGTCATAGGTCAGTTTGAGACCTTTCTCAATACAAACCACATTGCCCGCAGTGGATTTGACAGCCGCGTTGGTCATGTCAATGAGAGCTTTTGTTTTTCCGGAGCCTTTGTTACCTACGATTAATTTAACCATGTGAAATTCCTCCCCTGTAGCTTTAGTCATATAGTATTCGTCCTTCCGGACGGGGGTATCAGAGTTTATTCAGCTGGCTTTCCAGCTGATCCCGTAACGCCTCATATCCGGGCTTGCCCAACAGGGCAAACATATTTTGCTTGTACTGTTCCACTCCTGGCTGGTCAAAGGGATTGACCCCAAGGAGATACCCGCTGATGGCACAGGCCTTTTCCATAAAATAGACAAAGTAACCGAAGTTTTCCTCGTCAATTTTCTGCATCTGCAAAACCAGATTGGGAACACCGCCAGCAGTGTGGGCCAAAATCGTGCCCTCCATTGCCTTGCGGTTGATAGCGGAAAGATTTTGCTCCGCCAAAAAGTTCAGTCCGTCAAAATTGGAATCGTTGGTTCGGATGAAGAAATCCATTTTGGGTTCCAGGATATCCACAACCGTCTCAAACAAAAGTGGAGTTCCCTGCTGGATAAACTGTCCCATGGAGTGAAGGTCGGTGGAAAAGCTGGCGCAGGATGGATAAAGCCCCTTGCCCTCTTTGCCTTCGCTCTCCCCAAACAGCTGGATATACCACTGGGCCATCATGGCAAAGGCGGGCTCATAGCTGACCAGCAGCTCAATGGCCTTGCCCCGCCGGTACAGCAGGTTTCGGATGGCCGCGTATCTGTAACAGGGATTTTCCTCCAGAGAGGAATTCATCAGCTGGCTTCTGGCCTGGGCCGCCCCCTCCAGTACCCGGTCGGTGTCGATACCTGCCACCGCCATGGGAAGCAGTCCCACCGGGGTGAGCACCGAATACCGGCCACCCACGTCATCGGGAACCACAAAGGTCTCATATCCCATTTTGTCCGCCAGTGATTTTAAAGCGCCCTTTTTCCGGTCGGTGGTACAGAAAATCCGCTTTGCGGCCTCCTGTCCATACCGGGCCTCCATATACTCTTTCAGCTGCCGGAACGCCACCGCCGGCTCAGTTGTAGTGCCGGATTTGGAAACCACATTGATGGCAACCTCCCGGCCGGAACACAGCCCGATAACCTCCCGCAGATAGGTGGGGCTCAAACTGTTGCCCACAAAATAGATATCCGGCGTTTCCTTTTTAAAGTTGTTATAAAACGGGGACTTTAAAAATTCCACCGCCGCCCGGGCCCCCAAATAGGACCCGCCAATTCCAATCACCAAAAGTACCTGGGCGTTCTGCCGAATCCAGCTGGCCGCTTTCTTGAGCCGGGTATATTCCTCCCGGTCGTAGCTTACCGGCAAATCCAGCCAGCCACGAAACTCGCTGCCCGCCCCGGTGCCCTCATGGAGCATCTGGTGGGCCGCCTGAACCTCCCCGGCCATCTTCTGGATTTCGTCCGGCGAAACTAAGCCCGCTAGATATTTTTCAATGAGCTTAACTGCCATAAACGTCCTCCTTCTCTGGTTTAGTCCTATTGTACTCTATTCCATCAAATAATGCAAGTTTAACTTCCAGTCGCGGCGCAATATTGGATAAATTCCACAATTTTTTATCATGCCATGCTCGTCAGTGCCGTCCAAAGGAACCCAAAAGCCCGGGTGAGGCTCATGGCTTCCACCGAAGTTTCCGCCAGCAGATCGTACTCTCCCGCCGGGGTACCATCCACAAAAAAGGCCACTGTCCCCACCTTCTGTCCCCCGTCCACCGGCGCCTGAAGGTCAGAAACCAGCGTTACCTCATGGGTAATGGTGTCCTCCCCTCCCTTGGGCACTACGATCATCCCAGGGGCCTCATAAACTGGACGCACTGTCTCTTCCACCCCGCCCCGTACCGGCACAGGGGTCAGTTCCTCCGACAGATCGGGAGGCGGCACCGCATCAAAGCTGGCAAAGCCGTAGTCCAGCAGGGCCCGGGTGTTGGCGAACCGTTCGTCACCAGTAGCGCTGCCCAGGGTAACTGCCACCAGGCTCAGGTTTCCCCGGGTAGCGGTGGCGGTCAGACAGTGACCTGCCCCATCGGTGGTTCCTGTCTTGAGGCCGGTGGCCCCATTGTAAAACCGGATCAGCTTGTTGGTGTTAACCAACTGGGTGGCCCCATCCCGGAGACTGTCCATCCAGATGGTGGTGTACTGGGTGATGGCCTCGTGTTTCATCAGCTCCCGGGACATAATGGCGATATCCCGGGCAGTGGTCAGGTGGCCTTCCTCATCCAATCCGCTGGCATTGACAAAGTGGGTATTGGTCATTCCCAGCTGAGCCGCCCGCTCATTCATCCGCCGGGCAAATTCCTCCTCGCTGCCGGCCAGGTGTTCCGCCAACGCCACAGCCGCGTCATTGGCACTGACCGTAGCCACCGCTTTGAGCAGCTCATCCACTGTCATCTGCTCCCCAATCTCCAACCAGATCTGGCTGCCTCCCATAGAGTTGGCATGGGGGGAGCAGGTTACCATCTCATCCAGTGTGATAACTCCCTCATCCAGTGCCTCCATCACCAAAAGCATGGTCATTACCTTGGTGACCGACGCGGGAGGCAGGGGCTCATCGGCGTTCTGTTCATAGAGCACCTGACCGGTGGTCTGCTCCAACAAGATGGCTGACTGGCAGCTCAAGGAGAGGGACTGAGCCAGAACTTCCTGGCTCTCAGGGTCCGAAGGCAAGCCGCCTCCAGCAAAAGCCGGCTGGATACACCCCAGCGCCACAGCCAGAGCTAGACCGGCCCAAAGAGAAGTTTTTTTCATATCTGGGACACCTCTTCCACTGAAATTGGTACTATTCTATGCACCGAACCGGGACAAAAGCACCGGCAGGTCCCGCGGAGGCATAAAATCTCCCAGAGGTTTTGGATGTTAGAAGTTTCAGAGCTGTGGTGTATTTATCCAATTTCCTCCCGGTTTTTTTGCGAAAATTCACCAGTTAACAGGGGGTTGTTTTTTGGATATTGGGGGCAACTGCTAATTGTAATTGGATGGTAAATTGTTTATAATTTACCTGTAGATATTTGTTCTGTCAGATGTTGTTGACCAACGTCGGGTTTTGATGCCAATTTTTACAGGAAAGGCGGGGATCTGGGTCGTGCGGATTGGATTTTATACCCTGGGGTGCAAGGTAAACCAATACGAGACTGAAATTTTAAAGGAACTGTTCGCCGCCAAAGGGTATGAGATTGTAGACCCGGAGGAGCCGGTAGATCTTTTTGTGGTCAACTCCTGTACCGTCACCGCCTCAGGGGACAAGAAAACCCGCCAGGCCCTGCGCCGGCTCAAACGGAAGAATCCCACAGCGGTGGCTGTGCTCACCGGATGTGTCCCCCAGACCTGTCCCGACATCGCCCAGCAGCTTCCCGAAGCCGATGTGATCACCGGCTCCAACTGCCGGGGCGCCCTGGTGGAAGCGGTGGAGGAACACCTGACCACCGGGGAACGGATCGTCCGCATTGTCCCCCACACCAAAGGGGAAGCCTTTGAGGAAATGAAAGCTTCGGCCATGGAGTCCAAGACCCGGGCCTTTCTCAAGATTCAGGACGGCTGCAGCCGTTACTGTGCCTATTGTATTATTCCCACTGCCAGAGGCCCCATTCGCTCCAAAAGCCTGGAGGCCCTAAAGCTGGAACTGACCCAGTTGGCCCAGGCGGGATACCGGGAAGTGGTGCTGGCGGGAATCAACCTCTCCCTCTACGGACGGGACTTTGGCGCCCGCCTCATTGACGCTGTGGCTTTGGCCTGTACCACCCAGGGCATCCAGCGGGTCCGTCTGGGCTCGGTGGAGCCCGACCTGCTCTCTGACGAGGATATTGCCGCCATGGCCGGGTACCCCAATCTCTGCCCCCAGTTTCATCTGGCCCTCCAAAGCGGCTGCGACGCCACTCTGGCCCGGATGAACCGCCACTACACCACCCAGGAATATGCCCAGGTGGCCCAGCGGTTCCGCTCCCTCTTCCCCAACGCCGCCATTACCACCGACATCATTGTGGGCTTCCCCGGGGAAACCGATGAGGAATTCGCCCAGACCTGCTCCTTTGTAAAATCCCTGGGTCTGGCCAGAGCCCATGTATTTTCCTA
This sequence comes from uncultured Clostridia bacterium, assembly GCA_944387315.1. Lineage (GTDB taxonomy): Bacteria > Bacillota > Clostridia > Oscillospirales > Ruminococcaceae > CALXEL01. The sequence goes on along the minus strand of CALXEL010000059.1, from coordinate 7,912 downwards.
CTCTATTCGAAAGGGCACCGCGGCGGCCGCCATGGATGGACAGGTGGATCCCCAGGTCAAGGAACGCCGCTGCAAGGAGCTGACCGCCATTACCGACCAGACCCGCCTGGCGTTTTACCAGAGCCAGGTTGGCCGGACCGAGCCAGTCCTCTTTGAGGCCAAACAGCATCCGGATTTTGTGGTGGGCCACACCCCCAACTACACGCCGGTCACCGTCCCCTGCCCCGATAATCTGCGGGGCGAAATCAGAATGGTCAAAATCACTGCCGCTGGCCCCGAGGGGTGCCAGGGGGAGTTTTTGTCACGCGTATCCGGAGCGGAATGTCCCACCCTGGGATAGTCCGTCCTTTTCCCATATTCCCTAAAAAACAGGAAACGAACAGTCCAACAAAGGACAAACAGTGGAGGAGTTGTGTTATGTCTGTTTACAGAATCTATGTGGAAAAGCGGCCTGACTTCGCGGTAGAGGCTGCCGGTTTGCTGCAAAACCTGAAAACCGATTTGAAATTGGATACCCTGCGTTCGCTGCGGCTGCTGAACCGCTACGACGTGGAGGGCATTTCGGCGCAGGATTTTGAGCAGGCCAAAACGACCATTTTTTCCGAGCCCCAGGTAGATACCCTCTATGACACCCTGCCGGAACACAACGGGCCGGTTTTCGCCATTGAGTATCTGCCCGGTCAGTTTGACCAGCGGGCCGATTCCTGCGCCCAGTGTATTCAGATCTCCACCCAGAAGGACCGTCCCGAGGTACGCAATGCCCGGGTTTACCTGCTGGAGGGAGAGATCACCCCGGAGCAGCTGACAGCCATCAAGCACTACCTCATCAACCCGGTGGAATCCCGGGAGGCCTCTTTGGAAAAACCGGAGACCCTGGCTGTGGAATATGCCATTCCCAGAACAGTGGAAACCCTGGACGGCTTTACCAAGCTGGACAAAAAGGGACTGGAAGATTTTATCCATCAATATGGCCTTGCTATGGACTATGACGACATTCTCTGTTGTCAGAACTACTTTGCCGGCGTGGAAAAGAGAGACCCCACCATCACCGAAATTCGGATGATCGACACCTACTGGTCGGATCACTGCCGCCATACCACCTTCTCCACCCACATCGACTCGGTGGAGATCGGCACCGACTATATCCAGCAGGCCTACCAGGAGTATCTCACTCTCCATGAGACCCTCTACCCCGGCAAGGAGCGCCCCATCACCCTGATGGATCTGGCCACCATCGGCGCCAAAACCCTGCGGAAAAACGGCATCCTCAACGACCTGGACCAGTCGGAGGAAATCAACGCCTGCTCGGTCAAAATCAAGGTGGATGTGGATGGCCAGCAGGAAGATTGGCTGCTGATGTTTAAAAACGAAACCCACAACCATCCCACCGAAATCGAACCCTTCGGCGGCGCGGCCACCTGTTTGGGCGGCGCTATCCGGGACCCTCTCTCGGGCCGGAGTTATGTCTATCAGGCCATGCGGGTCACCGGCGCCGGCGATCCCCTGGTCTCCATCGACAAGACCCTGAAAGGCAAGCTGCCTCAGCGTAAGATTGTCACCACCGCCGCCGCGGGCTACAGCTCTTACGGCAACCAGATCGGCCTGGCCACCGGCCATGTCAGTGAGATCTACCATCCCGGCTATGTGGCCAAGCGGATGGAGGTAGGCGCTGTCATCGGCGCCGCCCCCGCCAGCTGGGTGGTGCGCAAACAGCCTCAGCCCGGCGACCTGGTACTGCTGCTGGGCGGCAAAACCGGACGGGATGGCTGCGGCGGCGCCACTGGCTCCTCCAAGTCCCACACTGTGGAGTCTTTGGAGAGCTGCGGCGCTGAGGTCCAGAAGGGCAACGCCCCCGAGGAGCGAAAAATGCAGCGGCTCTTCCGCAACCCGGAAGTCACCCGGATGATCAAACGGTGCAACGACTTTGGCGCGGGTGGTGTCTCGGTGGCCATTGGCGAGCTGGCCGACGGCCTGCAGATCGACCTGAACGCCGTACCGAAAAAATACGAGGGACTGGATGGCACCGAGCTGGCCATCAGTGAGTCCCAGGAGCGTATGGCGGTGGTTATCGCCGCCGAGGACCTGGACGCCTTTATCGCCCAGGCCGCCAAGGAGAACCTGTCGGCCACCAAGGTGGCCCAGGTCACCGATCTGGGCCGTCTGGAGATGACCTGGAACGGCAATAAAATTGTAGACCTGAGCCGGGAGTTCTTAAACTCCAATGGCGCTTTCAAACATACTTCGGTTAAGGTGGAGGCCCCCGCTCCCCTCTCCAAGGGCCAGGAGTCCAAACCTCTGGCCCAGCGGTGGGAAGAGCTGGTGGGCAGCCTCAATGTCTGCTCTCAGAAGGGCCTGGTGGAGCGGTTCGACTCCACCATCGGCGCTGGTACGGTGCTGATGCCTTTCGGCGGCAAGAACCAGCTGACCCCCGCCCAGGCCATGGTGGCCAAACTGCCGGTGCTGGGTGCCGACACCACCACCTGTTCGGTGATGGGCTGGGGCTTCAACCCGGAAATTTCCTCCGCTTCCCCCTTCCATGGAGCCATGCTGGCGGTTGTGGAATCGGTGGCCAAGGTTGTGGCTGCCGGCGGCGACTACCACCACTGCTGGCTCTCCTTCCAGGAATACTTTGAGAAGCTGGGACAGAACCCCTCCCGCTGGGGCAAACCCTTCGCCGCCCTGCTGGGCGCTCTGAGAGCCCAGCTGGAACTGGGCTGCGGCGCCATCGGCGGCAAGGACTCCATGTCCGGCAGCTTTGAGGACCTGGACGTCCCCCCCACCCTGATCTCCTTCGCTGTTTCCACCACCCACACCGACCGGGTGGTTTCCCCCGAATTTAAAGAGGCTGGCCACCAGGTGTACCTGCTCCAGCCCGAGTATGACCAGAACGGCCTGCCTGTCTTTGAGAGTGTCCGCAAGGTCTTTGACCTGGCTCAGGAGCTGATCGCCTCCAAGACCGCTGTGGCCGCCTGGAGCGTAGCCGGCGGCGGTGTGGCCGAGGGCATCACCAAAATGGCGGTGGGCAACACCATCGGCTTCTCCTTTGCACAGGGCATCAAAGAGGACCAGATGTTCACCCCGGTGTATGGCAGCCTGATTCTGGAGTGTACCGCTCCGGTGGAGGGAGCCCTGCTTCTGGGCCAGACCACCCAAGCCTATGAGATCCGCCTGGGGGACACCGTTCTGGATCTTGCCATGCTTCAGCAGAAATGGGAAAACGGCCTGACTGCCATCTTCCCCTACCGTCTGCCCACCCCCAAGATCACTGTTCCCACCTACAGCTATGAAGCCAAGTCCCGGATCACCTGCAAGGCCGCCATCGGTCAGCCCAAGGTTCTGATCCCCGTATTCCCCGGCACCAACTGTGAGTGGGATACCGCCCGGGCCTTTGAACGGGCAGGCATCCAGCCGGAAATCTTCATCATCCGCAACCGTTCCTCTCAGGATATTGAGGAGTCGGTGGCCGCCTTTGCCCGCTCCATCGCCAAGAGCCAGATCATCGCCATCCCCGGTGGCTTCTCCGGCGGAGACGAGCCGGACGGTTCGGGCAAATTCATCACCGCTTTCTTCCGCAATCCTCAAATCAAGGACGCGGTACATACCCTTCTCAAGGAGCAGGATGGCCTGATGCTGGGTATCTGCAACGGATTCCAGGCGCTGGTCAAACTGGGCCTGGTACCCTTCGGTGAGATCATCGATGCCGACGCCACCTGTCCCACCCTGACCTTCAACCGGATTGGACGCCATCAGTCCTACCTGTGCACCACCCGGGTGGCTTCCACCATGTCTCCCTGGATGATGCACTGCCAGGTTGGCGAGACCTATCTGATTCCTGTATCCCATGGCGAGGGCCGCTTTGTGGCCAGCCCTGAGCTGATTGCCAAGATGGCCACCCAGGGACAGATCGCCTGCCAGTATGTGGATCTCTCCGGAGCTCCCACCCTGGACACCTGCCACAACCCCAACTTCTCGGTGGACGCCATCGAAGCTATCACCTCTCCTGACGGACGGGTATTGGGCAAGATGTGCCACTCGGAGCGGGTCAGCGGCGGCACCTATCAGAATGTACCTGGCAACAAGGTACAGCCCATCTTCCAGGGCGCAGCCGATTACTACAAGCTGTAAGCCTATCCATTGTCAATCCATACAAAGTTAAAATAAAGGAGAAAACGCGCCATGAAGAAAGTTTATTCTGGAAAAACCAAAGACGTCTATGAGATGGACAACGGCCATGTAATGCTGAAGTTCAAGGACGACTGCACCGGCAAGGACGGCAAATTCGATCCCGGTGAGAACTCTGTTGGCCTGACCATCGAGGGCATCGGCCGCGAGAACCTGAAAACCTCTATCCACTACTTTGAGCTGCTGAAAAAAGCTGGGGTCAAGACCCACTACATCAGCGCCGACATTGAGAACGCCACCATGGAAGTTCTGCCTGCCAAAGTGTTCGGCCATGGCCTGGAGGTTATCTGCCGCCTGCGTGCCACCGGCAGCTTTATCCGCCGGTATGGGGACTACATCAAGGATGGCACCGTTCTGGAAGGCGGCTATGTGGAGTGCACCTTCAAGGATGACGCCAAGGGCGATCCCCTGGTCACCTGTGAGGGCCTGGAAGTTCTGGGCATTATGACCAGAGAGATGTTTGAAAGCATGAAGAAACAGACCCTGGCCATCACCAAGGTGGTTGCCGATGACCTGGCTTCCAAAGGTATGGAGCTGTACGACATCAAATTTGAGTTTGGCTACCATGGGGATGAGGTCATCCTCATTGACGAGATCGCCAGCGGCAATATGCGGGTTTATAAGGACGGCAAAATTGTTGATCCCATGGACCTGACCAAGATGATCCTGGCCTAAGTTTTTCCTTTGCTGTGCAAAACAGCCTGTCTCCGGCACCAGACCGGGACAGGCTGTTTTTTGCTTTTACCCTATAAAAATGGCTTCCGCCACCTAGGGCGAAAGCCTGCTCTATTCCTATTCCAGAGCCACTACATCCCGAAAGAGGGCATGGTGCCGAGGCGGGATTTTCTTATCCAGGTGATAGCAGCCAAAGTACCAGTTTTGAAACCGGCAGTTCTGTTCCAGCTCATCAAAAAACGCGTTGAGTGGGGTCACATGGGTGTCATCCATATCAATAAAACTGCGGATCCGACCGGAACAGTCGTGAGAAATAATGCAATCCACCTGCCAGTCACACTGGGTCAGATTGGCCCGGGCCTGTTCAAATTCCTGTTGAGTGGGCATCTCCTGAGGCCACCAGCTCTCTCCCTCCACCCGGGTGTCCAGGTCGGGGCTCTCCCCGCCTCCCATGGCGAAAATCCGCCGGGACTCGATCTGGTACACGCTGCCCCGGACCGCCTGCATTACATTGCCGCTGATCCGCCGCACCAGGCCACCGTTCCACTCCTCCACCGGATAGCCCTCCAACAGATTCAGGTTGTCATGGGTCCCCTCTACAAATAAAATGGAGTACCGCCGCTTGCCCAGCCAGCGCAGGATCTTTTCCTCCTCTGAGGAGTGATTCCATACAAAACCAAAATCCCCACACACCAGCAGGGTATCATTCTTTTTCAGCTTACTCAGGGGTTTGGCCCGAAACCGTTCCAGATCTCCATGGAGATCACCGGTAATATAAATCATCTTGTGTCCTCCTTGCCTTTGCTTGGGTACCCAGTGGAAAAAATTCCCCGGTTTTTGTATGGTCTTCCCTCTTTGGTCCCATACTTTTTAAAGAAAGAATACCGGACTAACTTTTCACAGCCGCCGGAATCTGGTATACTAATAGGTACCGGCTTTTCCAGGGCCGGTGCCGATGGTTCTGACTATTTTCGCCTGGTACTGCGCAAAAAGCCAAGCTATTTGTCTGTACCCTATCATACCAATATCAGAAAGGATTGTCTATGCGTAAGACCGCGTTTTTTTTGCTGTTTTTGATTCTTTTTTCTACCCTAATTTCTCCCATGGCTGTTTATGCCCAATATGAACCGGACTTTTCGGTAGACGCCCAGGCGGCCTATATGGTCAATCTGGAAACAGGAATGGTCATGTATGAGAAAAATGCCCAGGAACATGTAGATCCTTCCTCTTTGACCATGATTATGACCGCTATATTGGCCTATGAGCGCATTGAGGACCGGGACAACACCATGATTCCTCTGCGGGCCTATGTGGAGGATACCATCTACACCGCCGGTCTAAAAGTACGGGAACAGGGCGGCTATCTGACCACCTGCGGTATCTACCGCAATGAGTCCCTTTCGGTGACCAATCTCATTTACGCTATGATGCTGCCCTCCGGCTACGAGGCTGCCATGATGCTGGGAGACTATATCGGAGATGGCTCCATCGAATATTTTACCCAGCTGATGAACGAAAAAGCCAAGGAAATTGGCGCGATCAACACCCATTTTACAACCTCAAACGGGCTTTACGACCCAGAACAGTATACCACCGCCTATGATATGTATCTCATTGCCCGGTACGCCATGAATCTGCCAGGTTTTATGGATATTGTAAACACCAGCGTCTATGACGGCGGCCCAACTGAAAGCCATGAACAGCTAATCTGGAACAATACCAACAAGCTCATCGATAAAAACAGCACCTATTACTACGGATATATCAGCGGCATCAAGGCCGCGGTCACTCCTGAGTCGGGACGCAGCATTGTCACCACTGCCACCAAGGACGGCTACAACTATATGTTGGTGCTGATGGGCACTCCCTATCAGGACGACCAGGGAAATGTACTGGACACCAATACCGCCTTCACCCAGACTACCGACCTGTATAAATGGGCTTTTGATACCTTCCGGGTCAAGAGCCTGATGGAAAAAGGCAAAGGTGTGGGCGAAGTGGGGCTCGCCTTTGCCCAGGGCAGCAAGGACCATCTGCTTTTGATGAGCGGCGACCGGTTTACCGCCCTGCTGCCCAACGAGATTGAGGCTTCCAGCGTCACCATCGAACTGGATGTTCCTCAGGTAGTGGCCGCTCCCATTGAGCGAGGACAACAGGTGGGGCAGATCAAACTGATTCTGGCCAATGAGGTCATCGGCAGCGTACCGGCAGTTTCCGCTGAAACGGTGGAGGCCAGTGCCCTGGCTTTGGGGGTGGACTGGTTCTTTGGCCTCTTTGATTCCTTTGGAGCCAAATTCGCCCTGATTTTCACCCTGCTGCTCATTGTGGCCTATGTGATTTTGATGCTGCTGCGCAACCGCAACAACCGCCGTTACGCCTCGGTCAAGCGCCGCCGGCACATCTAATTTTACCCACAAAACTTGTACCGGACACCTCCAGTGTCCGGTATTTTTTTGCCAAAACTTCAGGGAGCCGGAATATACATTCCGGCTCCCTGAAGGTGTGTCTGTATGGTTATGGAGAAAAAAAGAAGTAAGCGAAAGTGATTATGCACCTTTGGCAAACCGGGCCACCACTACAGTGATATCGTCGTCCCGGCCAGGGAGGCTGCGCTCCTTGGCGGTACGGGCCAGGTTTTCCGCCAGCTGTTGAGGGGAATCTTCCCGGTGGGCCTCAATTTGGGAGGGAATCCACTCCACCCCGGTGGCAGTGACTCCATCGGACATGAGAAGGATCAAATCCCCCTCCCGGAAGGTCATGGCGCTTTTCTCAAAGGCCACTCCCCGCAGGATTCCCGCTGGCAGGGAGGTAGATTCCACCATTCCCACCCGGCCATTCTTTACCACAAAGGTGGGGGCGGCACCCGCCTTGTAAAAGTCCGCCCGCCCGGTGTACAGGTCAACGGCGGCAACATCCACTGTGGCAAGGGATTCCTCCCCTGACTTGACCAGCAAGGCGGAATTGACCATCTTTAAAGCGGCGTCAAAGCTAACCCCCGCCTGAATGAGCCGGGTCAGCAGATTGGTGGTCATGGCCGAGTCCACCGCGGCGTTGC
>CALXEL010000058.1 GCA_944387315.1 uncultured Clostridia bacterium | reverse complement strand
ACTTCTTGTCTTTCGCTTGCTCCATTGTATGGGTTTGAGAGTCGTGTTGTTTTAGATGGTAGTCAAACACAAGTTTTCAACATTCCAACATTTCATATGTTTGAGAGTCGTGTTGTTTTAGATGGTAGTCAAACGATTACGGTAGCAAACAACATGTTTTTTCAGTTTGAGAGTCGTGTTGTTTTAGATGGTAGTCAAACTATATCCAAAGGAAGAATTTGCCACACGCCGTTTGAGAGGCGTGTTGTTATGGATACTGCTAATCGTGTATGAGTAGTCTGCAAACAGTTATGTAAAAATAGGATTCCACTGAGACAAAGAAGAGAGAGCAGCTCATGCTGTCCCCTCTTCTTTTTTGTTTTGAATGACAGAAAAGTGCTGTGTCCGGAAAATCAGTTTATGTTGTCTTGCGTGACCGGCTGTGTGGGCTCGTGTGAAGCTTTGGTTGCCGGAGTAAGGAAACAACTCCCTGCTCCCATATCAGCCCCTGTTGAGCCATTTTTGAGGGGCTGGGGAAGCAGGATTTTCCAAGCTGGTGTAGGTCACCCAGAGGAAATAACAACGAACCCATTTACAAATCAGCCGAATTTGACGAATTCCATGATCCGTTTCAAAGGCCGCATTTCTCCGGAAAACTGTGGACAACACATAGGAGCGAAACGAAGCAGGAGAAAATCCTGACGCTTTATGCGCCAGGCCGGTCACAACCACCCGCAGTGCGGGCGGTTTTTCCAGGGTTGCAAATGGCGCTGTTCTCTCTTGCCCCATAGTTAGATGGCGCTTTTTCCTCTGGAAATCACGATTTTTCCCCAGTGGAGAGGCGTTTCGCCGGACGCTTTCCGGTTTTCCGATCACACAAATGATAACAATCTGCTAACTCTGCCCCTGTAGTCTGGATATTCTCCCGCCTTGCTGGTATGTTGTGTGGTTGACAGGAGGTGACAACCATGTACGACTATATGCAGGCACTGCAGCAGAGATTTTTCCGGGTGCCCCGATGCAAGGATCTCCGTGGGACAGTAGAGGATACCTGTGAAGAGTTCCTCAAAAGAATGAGCGATGAGGACAAACATAAACTGCTTCTGATCGTGGACTCTATGGACGCCATCCGGGACGAAATTTCTCTGGCAAGCTTTGTGGCAGGTTTCAAGCTGGCCTGGGGAATCAGCCGGGAACTGGAAACAGACGGCCTCTACTCCTACGATGTGGAAGAAATGACTCAACCCTGGCGGAGATTTCAGGGGGAAGATTAAGGCCATCAAAATCTGCGCCGCATAAACAAAGAAAGGGGAAATCGGAATGGCAAAGAAGCGAGCCAACGGCGAGGGGAGCATCCGCAAGCGGTCGGATGGCCGGTGGGAGGGACGATACACCGCCGGACGGAACCCGGAGACCGGGAAACCCATCTACAAGAACGTCCTGGGCAAAACCCAGGCGGAAGTGAAAGAAAAGATGGCCAAAGCCATTGAAAAAGGCAAGGGAGTGGACGTGGTCCGGGCGGGAAAATACACTCTGGGCCAGTGGATGGGGGTCTGGTTTGAGAATGTGGCACAGGTGAAAGTGCGCCCCTCCTCCCATGCCACCTATCGAGGATACCTGGATAACCACATCCGGCCCAACATCGGAAATATCCCACTGAACAAGCTGACTACCCTGGATCTCCAGGGATTCTACAAGAAGATGCTGGGTGAGGGCCGGGTGGAACGAATTGAGTCGCAGAAACAGCCCAAGGGTCTCAGCCCCAAGACGGTGCGGAATCTCCATCAGGTGATCTCCTCCGCCCTGAAGCTGGCGGTACAGCAGAAGCTGATCCCTGCCAACCCAGCGGACGGCTGCGCCCTGCCCAGACTGGAACACCGGGAGATGCAAACCCTCACCACCGACCAGCTGAACGCCTTCTTCCGGGAAGCGAAAGCCAGCGGCGTATTTGAGCTCTACTACCTGGAGCTGGCTACCGGGCTGCGGAGAGGGGAACTGCTGGGTCTGCACTGGGAGGACATCGACCTGGAGCAGAAGGTGATTTCCGTCCGGAGGCAGGTTGTGCGGATCAACGGGCAGGTGATGGAAGCACCGCTAAAAACCAAAAATTCCTACCGCACCCTTGCTATCGGGGAGGATGTGGCAGAAATTTTACGGCAGCAGAAAGAAAAAGTGGGCGGAACCTATGTGTTCCCCTCATCCACCGGCGGCCCCATCTCCCCGGACAGTGTTCTGCATATGCTCCACCGGGTACTGAATCGGGCAGGACTGCCGAAGGTCCGGTTCCACGACTTGCGGCATACCTTTGCTACCCTGGCGCTGCAGAACGGGGTGGACATCAAGACGGTCTCAGGGATGCTGGGACATTATTCCGCCGGATTTACCTTGGACACCTACGCCCATGTGACCACCGTGGCCCAGAAAAATGCCGCCGCTCAGATGGGTCAGCTCCTTTCCGCTGCTCTCTGAACTTCTCCGGATATTTCCGCATCTGGGTCAAAATATGGGTCAAAAGAAATTTTCCCGGAACAGCCCAAAAACAAAAATGGAGAAAAACAAAGAAAAACCGCTGAAATCTTGCGATTTCAGCGGTTTGCTGGTTGCGGGGGCAGGATTTGAACCTACGACCTTCGGGTTATGAGCCCGACGAGCTACCGAACTGCTCCACCCCGCGATATTTAGCATTCCTTAAGGACGCTTATATAGAATAGCACATTTCAGTAGAAAAGTCAAACATTTCTGAAAAATTTTTATTATCCTTAGGGTAAAAGCCATTGAAAAGAGGTAAATAAAATAAGCCACAGTAATATATGTGGCTTATTTTACAACCAGTAATTAATTCTCTGCTTTTTCTTCTGCATCCGCAGAAACATCCTTTGGCTCAGTGGAGGGAGACATTTTGTCCTCACTGTCTACCACAACCGCTTCTTGGGACACATTGTCCTCATCAGCATCGGTGCAGGGAGAAACACAGTAAGCGCCATCATCTATCTCATCTTCAAATTCATCATCGTCATACTCATCGCAGCAGCTGAGCTGTTTAAGATAAACCGCAATCGCTACCGCTGCTCCCGCCAAAGCGATCAGCAGTGCTAAAATGGAAAGCCAGGTACCTCTTTTCATGGTTTCACTCCTTTTGATTTATTGTACATTACATGGGGTCTTTTCTCTTATTATAGCCAATTTTATCGAAAAGTACAATTCCACAAAAAATTATTTTTTCAGCAGGGATTTTCCGCTCATTTCCACAGGCTGGGGCAAACCTAAAATTTCCAAAACAGTGGGGGCGATATCAGCCAGCACCCCACTCTCCCGCAGTGTACAGTCCAGTCCAACAACTACAAAGGGGACGGGATTTGTAGTATGAGCAGTAAAAGGCGCCTGGTTCTCATCCAGCATTTGATCTGCGTTGCCATGATCAGCGGTAATCAGCGCCACTCCATCTTGTTTGCGTACCTGTTCCACTACCCGGCCAACGCAAAAATCCACCGCTTCCACAGCGGTGACCGCGGCAGGATAGACGCCAGTGTGGCCCACCATATCACAGTTGGCAAAATTCAAAACCACTACATCATATTTTCCGCTTTCCAGCCGGCTGATGGTTTCTTTGGCCACCTCATAAGCGCTCATCTCCGGTTTCAGGTCATAGGTGGCAACCTTGGGGGAGGGAATCAACACCCGATCCTCTCCCGGATATACCGTTTCAGTTCCCCCGTTAAAAAAGAGGGTGACATGGGCGTATTTTTCCGTTTCGGCAATCCGCAGCTGGGTCAGACCGTTGTCCGCCAAAACCTGTCCCAATGTGTGAGAGAGGGATTGAGGCAGGAACGCTACCTGCACACCAGGCATAGCGGCGTCATACTGGGTCATGCAGACAAAGTTTACTCCCAACAGTCCTCGTTTTCGGCCAAAACCTTCAAAAGTGGGGTCTACAAAGGCCCGGGTAATCTCCCTGGCCCGGTCGGGACGGAAATTAAAGAAAACCATGCCGTCTCCCGGCTGCACCATACCCGCGGGATCACAGACCATGGGCTGGATAAACTCATCGGTGACGCCCTTCTCATAGGACTGGCCCACACCCACAGCCGGATCGGGGCTTAAAACGCCCTCTCCATCCACCATGGCGGCATAGGCCTGGGAAATTCTCTCCCAGCGGTTGTCTCGATCCATGGCGTAGAACCGTCCCGACACTGTGGCGATCCGGCCGGTTCCCAGACGGTTCAGCTCCTTTTGCAGCCAGAGGATTTCATCTAAGCCAGAGGTAGGCGGTACATCCCGGCCATCCATAAAGCAGTGGATATACACCTTGTCCAGTCCCTGCCGCTTGGCCAGTTCTACCAGAGCGATCAGGTGATCCCGATGGCTATGTACCCCTCCTGGGGAAAGGAGGCCCATAAAGTGCAGAGATTTATTTTGTACTTTACAATGGCCCACCGCTTCCAGCAGCACAGGATTTTCATAGAAAGTCCCATCCTCTATGGATTTGGTAATGCGGGTCAACTCCTGATAGACAATGCGGCCCGCTCCAATATTGGTGTGACCCACCTCCGAGTTGCCCATCTGGCCCCGGGGCAATCCCACATCCAGGCCGGAAGCTCCCAGGCTGGTGTGGGGACAGCTTGCCAACAGGCTATCTAAATTAGGGGTTCTGGCCCCGGCAATGGCGTTGCCCTCGGTTTTCGGCCCCAGCCCAAAGCCGTCCAATATCATCAGCAGAAGTGGTTTTTTCATAACAGTCCCTCCCAGTTACCGGCTGGCGGCCGCAATAATTTTGGCAAAGTCCTCCCCTTTCAGTGAGGCCCCTCCAATCAGCCCACCATCTACATTGGGCTGATCCAGCAGCTCCTGGGCATTGCCGGCGTTCATCGATCCACCGTACTGAATGGTCAAGGCCTGTGCCACAGAGGAATCATACAGCTCCTCTACCACCTGCCGGATGGCGCCGCACACCTCATCCGCCTGGGCGGCGGTAGCGGTTTTTCCAGTTCCAATGGCCCATACCGGCTCATAGGCAATCACGACCCGCTCCATCTGCTCCCGGGTCACCCCGCCCAGAGCGATTTTCACCTGCATGGCACAGATTTCCCGGGTAATGCCCTGCTCTCTCTGAGAGAGCTGTTCTCCCACACAGAGAATCACATGGAGTCCCGCCTCCAGAGCCGCCAACAGACGGCGGTTAACCGTCTCATCGGTTTCCCCAAAATATTGGCGCCGCTCTGAATGGCCTAAAATTACATGGGATACGCCACACTCCACCAGCATCTGTGGGGAAATTTCCCCAGTAAAGGCTCCGTTGGAAGCCCAGTGGCAGTTCTGCGCCCCCAGGTAAATTCCACTGTCCTTGATTGCCTCTCCCACTGCCGCCAGATCCACAAAGGGAACCGCCAACACCACCTGGCAGTCCCGCTGAGCCGCCAGGGATTTGATGGAACTGGCCAAAGCCGCGGCCTCCGCCGGTGTTTTATTCATCTTCCAGTTGCCCGCAATGATCGCTTTCCGCAGCGCCTTATTCATAGGTCATAACTCCTTTTGGGTAATTTTTCATATGACGTGGTAAAAAACAGGCACGAAGCCCTGTTGTCCCCGTGCCCGCTCTGTTTGTATTATTCCCGGTTTTCCAGACATGCGATACCAGGCAGCTCCAACCCCTCCAAAAATTCCAGGGAAGCGCCGCCACCAGTGGAAATATGGGTCATCTGATCCCCATATCCCAGAGACTCCACCGCAGCGGCGGAATCACCGCCACCGATAATGGAAACCGCTTGACTTTCCGCAACGGCTTTGGCTACCCCTTGGGTACCCGCCGCGAATTTGGGCATCTCAAAAACACCCATGGGGCCGTTCCAAACTACAGTCCCCGCTTTGGCAATGGCCTGAGAGAACAGCTTTAAGCTCTCCGGCCCAATGTCCAGACCCATCCAGCCATCGGGAATGGCGTTGGCCGCCACCACCTGGGTATTGGCATCCGCCTGGAAGGCATCTGCGGCCACCGCGTCCACTGGCAGCAGCAAAGTTACCTTCTTGGCCTGTGCCTGTTCCAGCAGCCGGCTGGCCAGCTCCAATTTGTCCTCCTCACACAGGGAGTTTCCAATCTTTCCTCCCTGGGCGCGGATAAAGGTGTAGGCCATTCCTCCACCTACAATCAAGGTGTCCACCTTGTCCATCAGGTTCCGGATTACGCCAATTTTATCCGATACCTTGGCGCCTCCCAAAATGGCCACAAAGGGACGTTTGGGATTTTCCAGGGCCTTGCCCATCACCTGAATTTCCTTCTGAATCAGATATCCGCAGACAGCCGGCAGATAGTCAGCCACTCCAGCGGTGGAGGCATGAGCCCGATGGGCGGTACCAAAGGCGTCATTGACATAAATCTCAGCCAGAGAGGCCAGTTCCTTGGCAAACTCGGGATTGTTTTTTGTCTCCTCCTTGTGGAAACGTACATTTTCCAGCAGCATTACCTGGCCGTCCTGCAAGGAACTGGCCAGCTCTTTGGCACTGGGACCAATTACATCCTTGGCCATGGCAACCGGCTGTCCCAGCAACTGAGAAAGGCGCTGAGCCACCGGCTCCATAGAAAACTCGGGAGCGAAACCATCCTTAGGGCGTCCCAAATGGGAGCAAAGAATTACCCGAGCCCCCTGCTTCACCAGATAGTTAATAGTAGGCAGGCTTTCCACAATTCGTTTGTCATTGGTAATTTTACCGTCCTTGAGGGGAACGTTAAAGTCGCAGCGTACCAGCACACGCTTACCAGTTACTGGAATATCCTCGATACTTTTTTTGTTCAGCGAAGTCATAACAGCACCCTTTCTTTGGTCACCTGTTCCATGGCCAAACTGTTTTGGCCATCTTTACTCATTGTAAAGCAATCCTGTTCTTTTTTCAAGGAGAAAACCATCTGTTTCACCCAGGAATATCTATTCAGCGCTGTTTTCTCCCTGAATCATAGTAGAGGTACCAAAAACCAGGGAACAACAAAAATCCCGGGCAGCAATGGGATGTCCTTCAATTAGGGAAATCAACAGTTCAGCTCCATGGGAGCCCATTTCCTGAAATGGGATATTCAACGAAGTAATCGAAGGATAAATGGTTTTAAAAATAGGAGAGGACACCAAACAAATATGTTTGATGGCCTGTGGCACTGTAAAGTGATTACTGAGAATACTGCCCTGCATTAAAAGGCCCACTGTTTGATTGGGCGTAATAGCTATATCAAAATCATTGTGACGTACATAGTCCTCAAGAAGAGGCATGATTTCCTCTTCCCGGCCTGTTTCGGTTTCCAGTATGATCCGTTTAAAATCACTTTCTGGATAAATATCATCAATGGCACCTTGAAGAGGCAGATATTTGTTGTGAAAAACCCGGCCATATCTTTTAACTGTAAAATATCGAATCCGGCGCAACCCCTTTTCTTTGCAAAATTCCACACAATCCCGAATTACATTTTCAAAGGCGGTTTTATCCCCCATACCTTTGGTGCGAACCCCATTTTCACTGACTACCACATAGGGAATTTGGTTTTTTTCAATTTCCTCCAAATTAAAGCTCTGACTATCCATGGAAACAAAAATAAGTCCGCTGATAGTGTTGGAATAATACGCTTTCAAACATTCTTCTTGTTGGTATTCCGCGGCCTCGCTAAGCAATGTGATCGTATATCCCTGGGAATCCAAATATTTTTTAATGCCTAATAAAATACGGTTAAAACCCAAATTTCCCACATTGTTACCCGTTACCAACCCAATAGACATACAATTCTGCCGCCGCATATTCTGGGCCTGTACATTGGGATAGTAATTCATCTCTCGGGCAGTGCGCAAAATTAGTTCCCTTGTCTTTTCGCTGATATTCTTTCCCGGTTTATCGTTGATTACATAGGACACTGTAGCCTGGGATACATGGCAGGCCAAAGCTACATCCTTGGCAGTAACCACCCTTTTTTTCTCTTTTATGGGCATTGCGCTTCCCCTCATTTCCAGTGAGTTTACTCGTATAACCTAGATCATTGTAACATTTTCTCAGTGGTATGTCCAGATATACCTATCAAAAACAATACTGCTATCATTTATGTCTTGATTGACACAGAGAACTGGAAAATCAATGGTAAAGCGCACAATTGATTGTCAGAAAGCTGGGCCAAAATTCACAAAAAAGTTTACACAATGGTAATTTTACTTGAAAAGCATTGGGGGCTATGTTATTGTTTGGACAGAAACGTGAGTTTTGATTTGTTTTAAAAGCAGAATTTGTACACTATGTATATCTGAAATTTTAAGTATAGTTATTGCTTTTCCAAATGGTTTTTAAAGAAATTTTTTAAATAGAAATTTGTTCGTGTTGTGTTTTTGTTTCGTTTTTAAAAGTTATACGTATTACTTAAGTTTAAACTTAAGCAACTGAGAATCACCGCTATTGTTCCAGAGGCGCTTGGCGCATTGATGAAACGTATAACCAAAGGTCATTCCAATTCAAACTTTTTATGGGGTAGCAAGCGGTTTTACCGCTTAGATACAAAAAGAAAAAGATATAGAAAGAGGAGAATTGACATGAAGAGACTCGTGGCTCTCATCCTGGCATCCATGATGCTGTTGACCGCCTGTTCCAGCGGTGGTCAGAACGGCTCAGGCCAGGAAAGCTCGGGCAACCCATCCCAGGATGCGGTGGAACGAAAGGATTACAATATCGCTTACAGCGCAGAACTGGCATCTATCAACTACATGAAGTCATCCCTGTCCAGCGTTACCCAGTTTACTTACGGTATCGTGGATGGCCTGGTAGACTTCGACAAATATGGCGTGCTGCAGCCCTGTCTGGCCACCGACTGGACCATCTCAGAGGATGGACTTACTTATACATTCCATTTGCGCAAAGGGGTCAAATGGTACACCTGTGACGGTGAGGAGTATGGCGAGGTAACCGCAAATGACTTCCTCACTTCCGCTCAGTGGATTATGACCCAGGAGAACGCTTCCACTACATCCAATATTCTTTACAGCGTAATTAAAAACGGTAAAGCTTACTACGACGGTGAGATTACCGATTTCTCCCAGGTAGGTATCCGGGCTGTAGACGACTACACTTTGGAGTACACTCTGGAGCGTCCCACCCCCTATTTCCTGAAGATGGTAGCCTATGTTTGCTTCCTGCCTGTCAACGGCGATTTCCTGGCGGAAGTTGGCGAAATGTTTGGTACCAGCAACGACACACTGCTGTACAATGGTGCCTACATCATGTCCACCTGGGAGCCTGAGAGCCGCCGGATTCTGGAGCTCAACGAAAACTACTGGGACAAAGAGAACATTTTCATTTCCAGTATCAATTACACCTATAACAAGGAAGCCAAAACCTTAGGGCCGGAGTTGTTTTTGCGGGGCGAGATCGATCAGACCCTGCTGCCTGCTGAGATCATCGATGAGTGGATGAACGACCCTGAAAAGAGCCAGATGGTACAGAAACGTCCTGTAACCACCACCAGCAACTTTATCGGATTTAACTTTGAGCCTCTGTATGAGGAAGAGTACGGTCCCGAGAACTGGAAAGTGGCTGTCAACAACCTGAGCTTCCGTAAAGCGCTGTTCCATGGTATCGACCGTGAGGCTGCTGTTATGGCAAGAGAGCCCTACGATCCCAAGAGCCGTCTGACCAATACCATTACCGCGGCCAACTGGACCAGCGTTGACGGTGTGGACTACACCCAGCTCCCCGCTTTGAAAGAAATTTCCAACACCGATACCTTCAACAAGGAATTGGCTTTGGAGTATAAGGAAAAAGCTATGGAAGAGCTGGCTGGAAAGGTAACCTTCCCTGTACAGGCAGTCATGCCCTACAATACCAACTCTCTGGAAATGACCAACAGTGTTCAGATTATGGAGCAGCAGGTTGAAAACCTGTTGGGCAAGGACTTTATCGACATTGTGCTGGTTCCCTATCCCCCCACCGATTTTAACAAAGCTGCCAGAAGCTCTGGTAAATTCTCTATGATGGAAATGGGTTGGGGCCCCGACTATATCGATCCTATGGCCTACACAGAGGTCATGGTTTCTGACACCTCTATTGGTACAAAGTACAGCCGTCCCTACATGGCTGAAGATCTGAAAGACGCCGATGGCAACTCTATTTATGAGACCATGGTCTTCGCCGCCCGGGAAGAAGTTCTGGATCTTTCCAAACGGTATCAGCTCTTCTCTGAAGCTGAAGCTTACTTGATTGACAATGCTCTGGTACTGCCTTTCTATATCTCTTTATCGCTCACGACCTGTCTATTGTACGTTTTATCAGTGACCGGGTAGCGGTTATTCACAAGGGCAAAATTGTAGAGCTGGCCAAAACTGAAAAGCTGTTTGACCATCCGCTGCATCC
>CALXEL010000057.1 GCA_944387315.1 uncultured Clostridia bacterium | reverse complement strand
TACAGTGAGAGCGGGAGCGTAAGGGTAGTTCATAGCCAATACCACAGTGTGATCGTCTTCCGCGTAGGAGTTTACATCGTCATACCAGGCCATGGTAGAGATAGAAGTGGAATCCAATTTGGTGCGTGCGAAGGAGTACAAAACATCCTCGGCGGTAAAGTCGTAACCGTTGGAGAATTTGACTCCCTCACGCAGCTTGAAGCGGATATGGGTGTCGTCAATAAATTCCCACTCGGTGGCCAGGCGGGGGACAAAGTTGCCGGCATCATCCTTGGAAATCAGGGAATCATAGATCAGATTCTGAATGATGTTGTTTTGCACATTGTTGCCCCGGCGGGGCAGGAGTTTTACTGGCACGCCATCAAGATTGTAGGAAACTTTGAACATGCTTTGGAGCGGATTCAGCAGGTCTCCCAAAAAGAGGACCGGAGTTTGCGCATTGGGATTGGTCCGTACGAACAGTTCCTGTTGGCGCCTGTGCTGAAAAAATTTGTCCGCCGCCACCCGGATGTTGTACTCCTTTTGGAGCAGTACAACTATGAGAAGTTGGCCAAGGGGTTTATGGAGGGGACATATGACGCGCTGGTCTGTATCAACCACTGTGCGGAGCGGGTCAAGGGGTGCAGCAAAGTATGTGTATACAACGGCCCCTGGGGTGTGATTTGCGGGTCTCAAAGCGAGCTTTACAGCAGGGAAAGCATCACCCCGGAGGACCTGCGGGGACAGGTGCTGGTGAATATGAGCGAATATAACATAGACGATTACCGGCTTCAAATGAATGCCAGAATGGCCCCTTCTAAGTATGTACATGTCAACTCCTTTGCCTCTAAGGTGACATTGGTGGAGGCCAATTTGGGCATTGCCTGGCTGCCGGAATTTGTGGCGCACGCCCTGCCCAAGGATGTGCGGTATTTTCCCTCTCCCTGCCCCACTACCCGCAGCTTTTTCTTTGCTTATCAGCCCGATCGGATTTGCAGCTCGGTGTTTAAAGAACTGCTGGATTTGGTGGAGGATCACTATGGAACCTGCCACCAGGAAGATACCTGCCTTTTGGAGTGTTCTGTTTAGGAGGAAAACAGGGACCCTAAAAATAATACAAAGCCTCCTGTCCATCTGACTTTTGGACAGGAGGCTTTATGTTGTCTCATATTTTTGGCGAGGTGGGGTTTATCTTTTAGTTTTTGGTTTTCTTTTTGGGAGGCTCGGTAATCCCCATACGGATGTCGTAGATCATGCCGGCGATATCCGCTTCTCCCAAGGGAGCGACAGTCCGAAACAGGGGGCCCTCTCCCGCTTCAAACTTCTGCCGCATGAGAATTTCCCGCTGGGCAGCTTCCTCAGCCCGGGCCAGCATTTCCTCATAGCCCTCTGCGGGCAGTACCACCACTCCGTCCGCGTCGCCAAACACCAGGTCGCCAGGATGGATGGCAGCGCCGCCGCAGCTGATGGGAATGTTGCACTCGCCAGTGATTCCCCAGACATTGGTGGTTACTACTGAAATGCCGGTACAAAAGACAGGGAACTCCATTTTTTCAATCCACAGGGAATCTGTGGCAGGACCGTCAATGACAATTCCCGCCAGGCCCAGGGCTTTGGCGTTGCGGGCCACCATTTCTCCCACACAGGCGTACACCTCATCACCACAACGGTCAATAACCAGTACCGAGCCAGCGGGAGCTTCCTCCATGGCTTTGTACAACCCGTAGGAATCCTTCCCTAAAATACGAACAGTATATGCTGGCCCAATCATTTTGGAAGTTTTGCTGATGGGTTTTACTTTGGAAGATAAAAAGCGCACCCCCAGGTAATGGCCGTATGTAGCGGGGTCGGTGGCCAAAAACCGGGATTTAAGGGCGTCGTTCCACATGGCTGTTTCCCTCCTTACTTGATGATGGTGTCATAAACATCTCCTCGCCGGTTTACCAGCATGGGCAGCCGGGAACGGATCTGGTCCAGGTAATCCAGGTCAATTTCAGCCATGGTGACACAGGCTGTTTCTCTGGCTTTGGTCACAATGGTGCCCCATGGGTCCACTACCAGGCTGGCTCCAAAAGAGTCGGATTTGCCCCGCTTTTTACCAATCTGACCAGCTGCCACAATATAGCACCCATTTTCTACCGCCCGGGTTTTCAAAATGGTTTCCCAGTGGTCCTTTCCGGTGGGTGTGGTAAAATTGGCAGGGGTAAAAATAATTTGTGCCCCCTGTAAAGCCATGGCCCGGAACAGCTCGGGAAAACGAATGTCGTAGCAGATAGCAAATCCCAAATGTCCCATATCGGTCTGCACGGTGACAATTTGGTCGCCGGGTTTAACCCGGTGGGACTCATGGGTTTCGGTTCCATCGGGCATGGTAATGTCAAAGGTGTGCAGCTTGCGGTATTTGGCTACTACTTCCCCCTTGGGATTCAGCATGACAGTGGTGTTGAATCGGCGGTCTCCCTGGGGGTTGACCTCGGAAATACTGCCGCAGTGAATCCAGATGCCATGGGCTCTGGCTTTTTCCGCCATCAGGCTGATGGTAGGGCCCGAAGGAATCTCCTCAGGAGGTTCCTGTCCCATATCGATGACATTGAACACCTCTGGGAAAGAAACCATTTTTGCCCCTTTGGCAACCGCCTCATCAATGAAGGCACAGGCCGCTTTCAGGTTCTCTTCCTTGTTGTCCCGGGTATCCATCTGAATAACCCCAATCTGATATTTTCGCATAGATTTCCCATCCTTTCTGTCCAGTGTCTATTGTGTATTCCATTTCTCCTGGATAAATGATACAATGCGCTCTACACACCGTTTGGCAATCTGCTCCCCCTTTTCCGCCGTACCCAGGGTGGCGTCTCCCACTGTGGCATTGGGCGATTTCAAATCCATGGGGGTAAACCGCATAATGTCTGGATAGTCGTAGTACCCCTCGTCAGGGGTGACACAGGTGGCCTCTTCCATATGGACCAGATCCGGCCGGAAATACAGCAGTACCGAAGTGTCGCACTCACTGGCGTGGCCATGGGCCATACGCCCCTTGGCCTGGAAAATATCCTCCCCATGAAGGGCCGCAAAACGCCACCAGTCCACCTGAGCCCACTGAATTCCATGATCCAGCTGATACTTGCGGGCCATATACCCGATGGGGGCTACATTGGCAGCATGACCGCTGATGAACAGGAACTTCTGAAATCCATATCCCACCAGGTTTTTCATCAACAGATCCAGATACTGCAGATAAAATTCCTGGGTTACAGTGAGGGTTCCGGGGTAGGCCAGCAAAGCCGAAGACTCGGCCAGATCCAGCATGGGAGCAATCAGGGCACCAGTGCGCTGGGCCACCATTTCGGATATCCCCATAGCCGCAAAGCCATCCGATCCCATAGGAAGATGGGGACCATAAATTTCTACGGCTCCTGTAGGAACAATCACCATATCGGTCTCCTTGCGGCGGCGGTCAAACTCTGTCCAACTCATTTCCTTGATTTGATAGGTCATGGCACAATCCCCTTTCAGCTTTGTTGAGTCCAGTGTATGCTACGGCGGATTCCCAAGTCAAGACGGGAGCGGCGTACATGCAAATGTCTCATAACCATAGTGGTTTTCTGTATGATACAGATGGGCTTTTTTGTGTTACAGTAGAATTGCAGAACAATACTATGGATTGGAAAGGAATGAGATTTATGTCAATTGCCATCGCCTATATTCCAGAGGGATACACACCGGAACAGAAACAAATTTTAATTCAGGGAACCAAAAAGGCTTGTATGGAGGGATTTGGCGTTACAGAGGACCACTCCTTTGTTTCCATACAGGAGATTAAAAAAGACAATATGGACGCTCAGACGGCCCATATGAAAAGCCTGTTTGTCTACACCACCTTTGGAAAGACCCCGGAGGGGAAAAATTTGATCTGCAAAGGTTTTGATGAGGCTTGCCAGCAGGCCTTTGGTTCAGACAAGGGCAGAACCATTGTGATTTTTAAGGAGCATGGCAATGAGAATGCGGGCTCCAACGGTTTTTTGCGGCCCTTTGCCCCCGGATACGCGGACTACGTAAAGCGTCAGGAGGAAATGGCTGCCAAAGCCAGAGAGAAAGCTGGGCGATAGAGGACTAACCTCCCTGCATTTCCCAAAAAGCGCCAAAGAAATTTTAAAATTTACTTGACTTCTTCCTCTGGATTCTTTATAATATAAAAGCTGTCATGATTCTTAAGACAGCAGGTGTTTTTTAACATAAAGGGTTTGTCCCGCCTGCCGAGGAAGATGATATAAAAGAACAGAGGCCTTTGGCTTTGATTGTGTTGTTTTATAGCTCTTCCCGCAAACGGGAAGAGCTTTTTTCATGTTGTAACATGTTTCGGGAGGTGAAACGAATTGCCAAGTGAGAAAATTCTGCAACAGAAACAGGAAGTTGTTGCTGAACTGAAGACAAAACTGAGTTCCGCTGTTGCCGGTGTACTGGTGGACTACAAAGGTATTACTGTAGCCGATGATACCAAGCTGCGTCGGGAACTGCGTGAGGCTGGCGTGGAATACGGTGTTGTCAAGAACACTCTGCTGAGATTCGCTGCGAAGGAAGTTGGATTTGAAGAGCTGACCTCTGTAATGGAAGGTACCA
The DNA here is from genome assembly GCA_944387315.1 of uncultured Clostridia bacterium. Taxonomy (GTDB): domain Bacteria; phylum Bacillota; class Clostridia; order Oscillospirales; family Ruminococcaceae; genus CALXEL01. The sequence goes on along the minus strand of CALXEL010000057.1, from coordinate 10,465 downwards.
CCGCTCTGGCCATTTCCCATGAGGACCCCGTTGCCGCCGCTAAAATCCTCAACAAGTATGCGGAGGATTCCAAGGGTAAGTTTGTCATCAAAGCTGGTTTTGTAGAGGGAAAAACCCTGGACAAAGCTGGTGTGGAACACCTGGCCAAGCTGCCCAACAGAGAGCAGCTGCTGGTTCAGTTGCTCAGCGTGCTCAACGGCAACATCAGAGGTTTGGCTGTTGCGCTTAACGCGATCGCTGAGAAAAATGGCGCCGAGGTTGCCTAAGGTTTCCTGAAACGAGAGGAAACATCAATGACGGCGTTTGTATGTAAACGCCACCACACATGAAAATGAAATTAGGAGGTAAGCTACAATGGCTTCTGAGAAAATTGTAAAATTTGTTGAAGAAATCAAGACCCTGACTGTGCTTGAGCTGGCTGAGCTGGTAAAGGCAATTGAAGAGGAATTTGGCGTATCCGCTGCTGCTCCTGTAATGGTAGCTGCTGGCCCTGCTGCCGCTGCTCCCGCTGCTGAGGAGAAAACCGAGTTTGACGTAATTCTGGTTGAGGCTGGCGCTTCCAAGATGAACGTTATCAAGATCGTTAAAGAGGTTACCGGCCTGGGCCTGAAAGAGGCTAAAGAGGTTGTTGACAACGCTCCTAAGGCTGTTAAAGAGGGCATCTCCAAGGCTGACGCTGAAGAGCTGCAGAAGAAACTCACCGAGGCTGGCGCCAAGGTTGAGGTTAAGTAAGAGATACTTCATCAAATCCCCCTGTGTTACACAGGGGGATTTTTTGTTTTGCTGGATGAATTTTAGAGTTTGTTTGTGATATGGCCAAAATCAAAAAAATATTTTGATAGATTTGCAATCTCTATGAGGAATTGCTATAATGGGAAAAGTTACAAAGTTAACTTTTTACTGATATTCGCTATCTAATAGAGAGCATATTGCAAAGTAAAAGCAGAGAGACGTTTTGGAAAGGAGCGCAGGGAGGGGAATGAAACAGAAAAAACAATGGGAACCGGAAAACCAGGCGGTTTCCGATGAGCTCAGCGACCTCATACGGGACTGCCATTTGGTTGTTACCAGTTTTGGCCGGAGCAATGGCCCCAGGGAAGAAAAGCGTTGTGAATTTACCATTGGCGACTGTGAGCTGATCTATATTACAAAGGGTCAGATGCAGTTTTCCGATGGAGTGGAGCACACTCTTTGTCAGGCCGGGTCCCTGCTTTTTTTATGTCCCCTGACTGAATATCAGGTTGACTTCAGCCAATCGCCCCAGCTGGAATATTACTATCTGCATTTTGATATTACACCCATTCATCAGTTGGAAAGTCTTCGAAGCTATCTCTTTGGAGAGGGAGGCCCGGTATTCTACCCGCCGGCCGAGCTGGATATTGGGTCCCGCCTGGAAGTTTTACACCGGGCTATGGAAGAAAAACATGTGGGCTACTACGCCATGACGGTGGCCGAGCTGATCTGCCTGTTGGTTATCCTCTGCCGCAGCCGAAAAGGGGAGGAAAAGCTGGGGGATGGAAAGGGGCCCGCGCCTCGGGAGATGCAGATTGTCAATGAGGCAATTGGTTATATTGACAGCCATATGGACCGTCCCCTGCGGGTGACAGAAATCAGCAAGTATGTTGGTGTCAGTGAAAACTATCTGTACAAATCCTTTGTCAATGTGGTAAAATTACCACCAAGTAAATATATTTTGCGCCACAAGGTGAAGCAGGCGGAAAAATATCTGAAAACAGGGCAGTATACCATGTATGATATTTCCCAGCTGTTGGGATTTTCCTCCCTGTTTCACTTTAGCAAGACCTTTAAGGATTACTTTGGAGTCTCGCCGAAACAGTATATGAAAATCAACAGGCTCAAATAGCGGGGCTGGATGGGGATAGGAGCGCCTTTATGGAGAGAGATGGGTTTGAATATGATATCGCCCTGATTGGGTTGGGCCCGGCGGGGGCTACCTTGGCACGGCTTCTGGATCCCAAGTGGCGCCTCCTCATAGTGGATCAAAAAGATCCCCGGCACCTGGACGAAGGGTTCTCCAAGCCCTGCGGAGGGCTTCTGGCCCCCGACGCACAGCGGGCTCTGGCCGGCCTATCCCTCACCTTGCCCAAAGAGGTGTTGGTTTCCCCGCAAATTTTTTCGGTGAAAACCATTGATTTTCCCACCGGGCTTACCCGGCATTACCAGCGGTTTTACCTCAACATGGACCGGCGGCGGTTTGACAGCTGGCTGGCGGAAGGGTTGGAAGAGAAAGCTCGTTTGCTGGCTCCTGCCCGCTGCGTGGGGATAGAGGGTTACCGGGGTGGCTTTTTGGTGCGCTGCCGCCAAAACGGGCAGGAACAGACCTTTACTGCCCGGTATCTGGTGGGGGCCGATGGGGCGGGCTCCCTGGTACGGCGGACCTTTTTTTCACAAAAAATCCGTCAGTACCTCTCGATCCAGCAGTGGTTTGACTCCCCCCAAAGCCAGCCCTTTTACGGGGCCTACTTTGATGAGACCATCACCGACTGCTATGGCTGGAGCCACTGGAAGGACGGCAGCCTGATTGTAGGCGCCGCCCTGCCCAAACAGAACAGCCGGCAGCGTTTTGAACAGCTGAAAAGCCGGTTGGAAGCTTTGGGTTTTGATCTCAGCCACCCTGTAAAAACCGAGGCCTGCCTGGTGTCCCGGCCGGCGTCACCGGGCCAGTTTGCCCTCTGTCGGGAGGGGGCCTTTCTCATTGGGGAGGCGGCCGGGTTTATCAGTCCCAGCTCTCTGGAGGGAATCAGCTATGGAATCCGAAGCGGGATAGCCCTGGCTGGTGCCTTTGAGAGCCGGGATCCTCAGAAGGCCTACCGGAAAGCAACCTGGCCCATCTTGCGGGACCTGACCTTAAAGCTGCTGAAAGTCCCGTTTTTATACTGGCCGGGGCTGCGGCGGCTGGCCATGGGGTCCAATCTGCTGGCCGTTGATGTCTCTGCATCTTCATCTCAGAACAATCGAGGGGAAATAGAATGAAAACAGGTTTGGTTTTGGAAGGCGGGGGAATGAGAGGCCTGTACACCATTGGGGTACTGGACTATTTTATGTCCCAAAATTTCTGGGCCGACTATGTGATCGGCGTATCGGCGGGGGCCTGTAATGGGATTTCCTATCTCTCCCGGCAGCCGGGACGGAATTTCCGGGTCAACACCCAGTATATTGGGGATAAACGGTATCTCAGCCTGCAAAGCTATTTAAAAACAGGGTCTCTTTTTGGCATGGACTTTATCTTTCGGGAACTGCCCACCCAGCTGGACCCTATAGATTTTGAAGCCTTTACCCAGAATCCCTGTGAGTTTGTGGTGGGACTTACCCATGTGAAAACCGGGCAGCCTGCCTATTTTGGGAAACAGCCCACCCTGGAGGAGGAATGTCTCCTGCTCCAGGCGTCCTCCTCTCTGCCGATTTTTTCCCCACAGGTAAACTTCCAGGGGGAAAACTATCTGGATGGGGGTACTTCAGACCCCATCCCCTTTGCCAAGGCGCTGGCGGATGGCTGTGACCGGGTGGTGGTGGTCCTCACCCGGGAGCGGGGTTATGTAAAGCAGCCGGAAAAATACCGGCCCATCTATCGCCGGGTATTTTCCAAAAGCCCTGGGATGGTGGCCTGCCTGGACCGGCGCCATCAGGTGTACAACCGCGAGCTGGAGGAACTGGCCCAGCTGGAGCGGGAGGGCCGGGCGCTGGTGATCGCGCCGGAGACCCCTTTGGGCATTGACCGGTTTGAAAAAGACCAGGGCAAGCTCACCAAGGCTTTTGAGCAGGGGATGGAAGATGCCCGCAAGGCGCTGGAAAGCCCCTGGTGGCAGCAAACAAAATAGATCACAGGCCCTCCTGTTGGGAGGGCCTGTTTTTTGTTGGGAAGAAAATTTTTGGACGACACAGGCATAATTATGTGGATTGGCACTTAAAATAAAAGAGTGCTAAAAAATTTGTAAACAAATTATGAAAAGCCTTGACACCGCTGTGAGATGGTGGTAAAGTATAGACACTGGCACTCGAGATGATAGAGTGCTAAAGAAAGAGGGCGATGACAGTTGAATATGGAGGAACGAAGACGCCATGTGTTGGCGGTCATTGCCACCACTCATGCCCATACCGGAGAGCCGGTGGGTTCCAAGCGTGTGGCGGAACTGATGGGCGGCAGTTTGTCCCCTGCCACCATACGCAACGATATGGCCGCTCTGTTTGAGATGGGCCTGTTGGAACAGCCCCACACCTCGGCGGGACGGATTCCCTCCCATCTGGGGTACCGGCTGTATATTGACCAGCTGATGGAAACGGTCCCCTTGGACAATCAGCAGCGGGATATGATCGACGCCATGTTTAATGTGCGCAACCCCGATCCCGATCAGCTTTTGGCGGACGCGGCGGCGGCTCTGGCCTCACTGACCAACTGCGCCACCATCTCCACCACCATTACCCCGTCAACCGTTACGGTGCGCCGGGTGGACATCATCCCCGCCGGTGCCACTACCGTTGTCATTTTGATTATTGCGTCCAATGGGGTTATTAAAAACAAAGTTTGCCGGGTGGACTTTCTTGTAACCCCCGAAATTGTGGAGTTTTTTACCAAGTTCTGCAATTCCCGGGTGGTGGGCAAGACATTGGAAGAGCTCTCCTTAATGTACCTGAACTCGGTGTCCATCTCCCTGGGAGAGTACTCCCGGGTGTTCACCCCCATTTTGGCAGCTATTTATGATCTGTGCCGCCAGATTTATGCCGGCCAGTTTTATATCGCCGGGCAGAACAATCTGCTCAGCTATCCTGAGTACAAAGGGGTCGCCTACGACCTGTTGCAGTTTTTGTCCCAGAGGGACAAGGTGATGGAGCTGATTGACAGCGATGACACCAAAACCACAAAGGTGATCATCGGAAGAGAAAATCAAAGGCAGGAACTGGCAGGCAGTTCGGTAATCGTCACCAAATACAACATTGGCAAATATACCACCGGCGCCATTGGAATCATTGGACCGGTTCGTCTGGATTACGCCACTGCCATTCCCCGGGTTGAGTATTTTGCCCAGACTATGGGGAACCTGCTTTCAGAAACATTTGAGGAGCAGTAATCTATGGCGAAAAAAAGAATTGCGAAGAAGAAAAACACCCGAAAGGAGAATATAAAGTTGGAAGAAAAAGAGAAGCAGCCGCTGCAGGAGCAGCAGGCAGAGGCTCAGCCGGAGTCTCCCCAGGAGGCTCAGCCGGAAGCCCAGCTGCCAGGGCCTACCCCCCTGGAAAAGTTGCAGCAGGATTTTGACGAGCTCAACGACAAATACCTGCGGATGCTGGCGGAATATGACAACTTCCGGCGCCGCAGCGCCAAGGAGCGGGACGCCATCTATCCCGAGGCAAAGGCTGGGGTTTTCACTATCTTTTTGCCGGTACTGGACAATTTCAGCCGGGCTATGGAGGCGCCCACCACCGACCCTGAGTTTAAAAAGGGTATGGAGATGATCTACAACGCCTATAAGGAGTGCTTCACCAAAGCGGGTGTTGAGGAAATCGGGGAAGAGGGAGAAGTATTCGACCCCAAGTTCCACAACGCAGTTATGCATGTGGAGGACGACACCCTGGGCGAGGGGGTTATCTGCCAGGTGTTCCAGAAGGGATACAAGCTGGGGGACAAGGTGCTCCGCTACGCCATGGTAAAGGTAGCCAACTAAGATATTTTTCAACATATTTATTTTTTGATTTGAAACAGCAGAACTTGGAGGAATGTTATTATGAGTAAGATTATTGGTATTGACCTGGGTACAACAAACTCTTGTGTAGCCGTTATGGAAGGCGGCGAGGCGGTTGTCATCGCCAACGCCGAAGGCGCCAGAACCACCCCTTCTGTGGTGGCCTTTTCCAAGACCGGTGAAAGAATGGTAGGACAGGTTGCCAAACGGCAGGCTGTTACCAACCCTGACCGGACCGTCATCTCTATTAAGAGACAGATGGGCAGTGACTACACCGTATCCATCGACGATAAAAAATATACCCCTCAAGAGATTTCCGCAATGATCCTGCAGAAACTGAAGGGTGACGCGGAGGCCTATTTGGGTGAAAAGGTAACCGAGGCGGTTATCACTGTTCCCGCTTACTTTACCGATGCCCAGCGTCAGGCTACCAAGGATGCCGGCCGGATTGCTGGACTGGAAGTCAAGAGAATTATCAACGAGCCTACAGCGGCTGCTCTGGCTTATGGTGTAGATAAGGAACAGGATCAGAAGATCATGGTATACGACCTGGGCGGCGGTACCTTCGATGTTTCCATCATTGAGATGGGCGAGGGTGTTCAGGAAGTACTGGCCACAGCTGGTAACAACCGTCTGGGCGGCGACGACTTTGATGACAGAATCATTAAATACCTGGTAGCCGAGTTTAAGAAGGACAATGGCATCGACCTGAGCTCCGACCGTATGGCTATGCAGCGTCTGAAAGAGGCCGCTGAGAAAGCTAAGATTGAGCTGTCCGGCATGACCACCGCCAATGTCAACCTGCCCTTTATCACCGCTGACGCCACCGGCCCCAAACACCTGGATGTAACCATCACCCGGGCAAAATTCAACGAGCTGACCCACGACCTGGTGGAATCCACCATGGGTCCTGTACGTCAGGCTCTGTCCGACGCCGGCCTGCAGCCCTCTCAGATTGACAAGGTTCTGCTGGTAGGTGGTTCCACCCGTATTCCCGCTGTTGTGGACGCCGTTAAGAACTATATGGGCAAAGATCCCTTTAAGGGCATCAACCCTGATGAGTGTGTGGCTCTGGGTGCCGCTATCCAGGGTGGTGTCCTGGGCGGTGAGGTAAAAGGCCTGCTGCTGCTGGATGTTACCCCCCTGTCCCTGGGCTTGGAGACCCTGGGCGGCGTATTCACCAAGATCATTGAGAGAAACACCACCATCCCCACCAAGAAGAGCCAGATCTTCTCCACCGCTGCTGATAACCAGACCTCGGTTGAGATCCATGTGCTCCAGGGTGAGCGTGAGATGGCTAAGGACAACAAGACACTGGGTATGTTCCGTCTGGATGGTATCCCCGCTGCTCGCAGAGGCGTGCCCCAGATTGAGGTTACCTTTGATATTGACGCCAACGGCATTGTCCATGTAACCGCTAAGGATCTGGGCACCGGCAAGGAGCAGCAGATCACCATTACCTCCTCCACCAACATGTCCAAGGAGGACATTGAGAAAGCTGTGAAGGAAGCTGAACAGTATGCTTCCGAGGATAAGAAACGTCGTGAGGAAATCGACGTCCGCAACAGCGCCGACCAGATGGTCTATGAGACCGAGAAGGTACTGTCTGAGTCCGGTGACAAGCTGGATGCCGCTGACAAGCAGAACATTGAAAGCAAGGTAGCCGAGCTGAAAGAAGCTTTGAAGGGTACCGATGCCGACGCCATCAAGGCCAAGGTTGAGGAACTCCAGAAGGTGTTCTATGACGCTTCCAGCAAGCTGTACGAGGCCGCTGCCAAGGAGGCCCAGGCCCAGCAGGCCGCCGGCGGGGAAGCCGCTGGCGAAAAGAAGGATGACTTTGTAGACGCCGACTTTAAAGAAGTAGACGAAGAGAACAAGTAACCCAAAAGGTTCCAAAGGCTTGAGCCCAGCCGCTCAAGCCTTTGGCGCGCCTGTGATTGGTTGCCAGAAGGCGGTTTGTGTGGTAGAATAACAACCTGTGTATAGATTGGTAAGGTACCCATCACAGATGGCGCCGGAATATTTTGTACTTAAAGGGTGATATGGCTTGGCTGAAAAAAGAGATTATTACGAAGTATTGGGAGTACAGAAAGGCTGTACCGACGATGAACTGAAAAAGGCCTACCGTAAGGTAGCCAAAAAATACCACCCGGACCTCAACCCCAACGACAAGGAAGCTGAGGCCAAATTCAAAGAGGTAAACGAAGCCTACGGGGTTCTCTCGGATAAGGAGAAACGGGCTCGGTATGATCAATTTGGCCATGCCGGAGTGGACCCCAACTATGCTGCCGGCGCAGGCGGCTTTGGGGGCGCGGGCGGTTTTGGCTTTGACGATATTGGCGATATTTTTGAAAGTTTCTTTGGGGGCAGTGGGTTCGGCGGTTTTGGCGGGTCCACCCGTACCCGCAACCCCAACGCGCCTATCCGGGGCAACGATGTAAACATCACCATGCCCCTCTCCTTTATGGAGGCGGCCCTGGGCTGTAAAAAGGAAATCACCATCCAGCGGCTGGAGACCTGTGGTGACTGTAAGGGAACCGGTGCCAAGGCAGGTACCGCTCCCGAGACCTGTCCCGAGTGCGGCGGCACCGGCCAGGTGCGGGTACAGCAGAGAACCCCCTTTGGGGTGATCCAAAGCGTCAAACCCTGTCAGCGGTGCGGGGGCAAGGGCAAGGTAATCAAAGAGCCCTGCAAAAAGTGCGGCGGCATGGGACGGGTCCGGGTTTCCAAAAAGCTGGAGGTCTCGGTGCCCGCGGGTATCGACGACGGCCAGACCTTTGTGGTACGGGGCCAGGGTGACCAGGGCATCAACAACGGCCCGGCCGGAGATGTGACCATTACGGTGACAGTACGCCCCGATCCCCTCTTTGAGCGGGATGGCTTTGACGTCTGGTGTGAGATTCCCATCACCTACACCCAGGCAGTGCTGGGTGATGAGATTACTGTGCCCACCATCGATGGCAAGGTGAAATACGATGTGCCCGAGGGAACCCAGCCGGGAACGGTATTCCGTCTGCGGAACAAGGGTATTTCCTACATCAATGGCAAGGGCAAGGGAGACCAGTATGTCAAGGTGACCATTGAGGTGCCCAAGGGACTGAACGCCAAACAGAAGGAAGCCCTGCGGGAGTTTGACAAGCTCTCCAACGAAAAAAATTATGAAAAGCGCAAGAGCTTTTTTGATAAATTGCGGGACAGCATGAAGTAATCCCTGTGACAGCCGCCGGGCCCAAAGCCCGGCGGCTGTTTTTTGCCCTTGCTGGGGTGGACCTATAAATTCTATAAAAATTCCTTTTGCCACTGGATTTTTTTTACAGAATGCGGTAGGATAAAATAGAAGATATACTGCACAAAAAAATAAAAAAATAATCGAAAAAATTATGAAACTTACTGTGATTTCGGAAAACCCCACACTATATGCATCTGGTTTTATTCCATAAGGAGGCAGATCTATGGAGCTACAGGAAAAGAATATATTGGATTATCTCCAGCGGCATGAGGAGGAAATCTATGCCGACCTGGAGGGGTATGTCCGGGCAGAATCTCCCAGTGACAACAAAGAACTGGCTGATAAATGCGCCAATTTTATTGAGGATCTGTTTAAAAAGAGGCTGGGGCTGACCGGAGAGCGGTTTTACCAGGAGGGCTATGGTGATCAGCTGACCTTCGTGTGGGGCGACCAGCCGGAACAGAACCTGGTGCTCTGTCACTATGACACCGTCTGGGCCCCGGGCCGCCTGCCCATCTACAAGGAGGGCAACCAGTTCCATGGTCCGGGTATCCTGGATATGAAAGGGGGACTGATCATTGCCATCTGGGCTGTGAAAGCCCTGGGTGAGCTGGGGATTCCCCTGAACAGACGGGTGCGCTTTTTGTGCAACAGCGATGAGGAGATTGAAAACCCTTCCTCCCTGCCTTATATTGAGAAATATGCCCGGGAAAGCAAAGCGGTCCTTTGTCTGGAGCCTCCCGAGGCGGTGACCGGCTATCTGAAAACTGCCCGAAAGGGTGTGGGCCGGTACAAGGTATACATCACTGGCCGGGCAGCTCACGCAGGCAACCACCATGAGGACGGCATCAGCGCCGCTGAGGAGGCAGCTCGCCAGACCGTCTTTATTCATTCCCTCACCGACTACAGTAAGGGCACTACCCTCAATGTGGGTTGTATTACAGCGGGGGAACGAGCCAATGTGGTAGCTGAGAGCGCCCTGTTGGAAATTGATCTGCGGGTGACCAACATGGAGGAAGCCCGGCGGGTGGACACAATCCTCAAAAACCTCAAACCCATCCTGCCTGGAATCCAGCTGCGGGTGGAGGGAGAAGTGGGGCGTCCCCCTATGGAACAAACTCCTGGCAACAAAGAACTCTTTGAGATCTGTGTCCAGGCGGGCAAGGCCCTGGACCAGGAAGTCCGGGGAGTGGCGGTAGGTGGCGGCAGCGACGGCAGCTATACCTCCGCCATGGGCATTCCCACTTTAGATGGACTGGGAGCTGTGGGCAAGGGAATCCATGCCCCTGATGAACACATCCAAATGGATCGGTTCCTGCCCAGAATCGCTCTGGTGGCTTCTGTGCTCACCAGAATATAAATCAGCAGCTTTTCGGCCCTCAGGGGCAGAATAAGTGATACAGTAAGGATGGGGGAACAGTTCCCCTGCCAGAGATGGAGGTATGTGACAATGGAATTACAGGAAAGAAAAATACTGGACTATTTGCAGCAGCATGAGGCTGAGATCTATGCTGACCTGGAGGAGTATGTCCGGGCG
>CALXEL010000056.1 GCA_944387315.1 uncultured Clostridia bacterium | reverse complement strand
GGTAAGCTGACCACCCTGGCCACCGAGGCCAAGATGGCCAGGGGAGAGATGGCCCGGGCCATTGTGACCCGGGGATGGCGGCAGCCTGAGCAGCTGTGGGAATTTGACTGGAATGGATACCATTTTTCACCGGAACTTTCAAATGAAAGCCGGTATCGGTTTATACAGGAATAAAGGAGGAAATTTTATGTTGACAGCGGGAACCAAAGCACCGGATTTCACCCTCCGGGACAAGGATGGCAGGGAGGTCTCCCTCTCGGATTTTCTGGGGAAAAAGGTGGTACTGTATTTTTATCCCCGGGATAATACCCCCGGCTGCACCCGGCAGGCCTGCGCTTTTAAAGAGGCCTACGAGGGCTTTCGCAGCCAGGATATAGTGGTTATCGGCATCAGCAAGGACAGCGAGGCCTCCCATCAGAAGTTCGCCGAAAAGTACCAGCTGCCCTTTATTTTGCTCTCGGACCCCCAGCGGCAGGCCATCGAGGCCTATGGCGCTTGGCAGGAAAAGAAGCTCTACGGCAAGGTGAGCATGGGAGTGGTTCGATCCACCTTTGTCATCGATGAGCAGGGTGTCATTGAAAAGGTGTTCCCCAAGGCAAAGCCGGATACCAACGCGGCGGAAATCCTCACCTGGCTGGAGGAGGGACGGTAACTTTGTCGGTCTCCTGGAACCCCTGGCATGGCTGCCATAAAATTTCCCCCGGCTGTGCCCACTGCTATGTCTATCGTACTGACCTGGCCCATGACAAGGACCCTACCCAGGTGAAAAAGACCGGCAGCTTTTCCCTGCCGGTGGCCCGGAGCCGGGACGGAAGATACAAGGTGCCTCCCGGGGAGCTGGTCTACACCTGTTTTACCTCGGACTTCCTTTTGGAGGAGGCGGACAGCTGGCGTCCCCAAGCCTGGGAGATGATGGCTCAGCGGCCGGATCTGCGGTTTTTGTTTGTCACCAAGCGCATTGAGCGGTTGGCACAGGTGTTGCCGCCGGATTGGAGGGAAGGATACCCCAACGTGGCCATTTTCGCCACCTGTGAAAACCAGGATCGGGCTGACTACCGGCTGCCAATCCTGAAAAATCTGCCCATTGGGTATAAGGGGATTATCTGTGAGCCTCTGTTGGAGCCGGTGGAACTGCGCCCCTATCTGGGCAGCTGGGTCCGTCAGGTGATAGTGGGGGGTGAGTCGGGGCCCCAGGCCCGGCCCTGTGATTTCAGATGGATTCAGTCCTTGGCGGCCCAGTGCCGGCAGGCGGGGGTGGCTTTCCACTTTAAGCAGACGGGAGCCAACTTTGTAAAGGATGGCCGGCGCTATCAAATTCCCCGCCAGCTGCAGCACAGTCAAGCCCAAAAGGCGGGGATGGATTTTTTGGGGGAGGGCGAGATATGGTTGTAGGGGCCATGCGACTGGAGTTTTACGCCCCCTGGGCCCACTCCCTCAAGGACAAGCGGATGGAGGTGCAGAGCCTGAAAACCCGTATCCGGGGGAAGTTTCAAGTCTCATGCGCCGAGGTGGAAAACCAGGACCTGTACCAGTCCATTGTGTTAGGGGTTGCGGTTGTGGCTGGTGATACCAGGCAGGTGGAGCGGATACTGGACCAGGTAGAAGAGTTTGCCTGGCAGGCCACCCAGGCTCAGTTGGTGTCGGCCCAGCGGCAGCTGTGGTGAGAGATCTGTTGTCAAGAACCCGGCGCTGTGATAAACTATTAACAGAAAGAACTGGACAGAAAGAAGGCGGCATGGTTTGGAAAATCTTATCTACAGTCTCAACGCGACCCTGCCTGTCTTTCTCACTATTGTAGTGGGCTGGCTGCTGCGGCGCCAGGGGATGCTCACCGATGAGTTTGTGGCGGTAGCCAACCGGCTGAACTTTCAGGTGACCCTGCCGGTGATGCTGTTCTGTGACATGGTGGAGATGGATCTGCGCTCGGTGTTTGACCTGGGCTTTTTCCTGTTCTGTCTTGCGGCTACCACCCTGTGCTTTTTTACCATCTGGGGTGCCAGCCATCTGTTTATGAAAGAAAAAAATTTGGTGGGCAGTTTTGTGCAGGGTTCCTTCCGGGGGAGCAGCGCAGTGCTGGGCACCGCCTTTATCCAAAATATCTATGGTACCGCGGGGATGGCTCCGTTGGTCATCATGGCCTCTGCTCCTTTGTACAACCTGTTTTCGGTGCTGGTGCTCACCTTTGAGGGACAGGGCCTCACCGGTTCAGCAGGACAGAAAATGAAAAAGGCCCTGGGGGACATTGTCACCAACCCCCTGATTTTGGGCATTGTAGCGGGGGCCGGCTTTGCCCTGTCGGGGATACAGATGCCCCAAATTGTAGGCAAAACCCTCTCCAATATTGCGGCCATGTCCACCCCCCTGGCCCTGGTGGCCATCGGGGCCGGTTTTGAGCTGCGAAGCGCCCGGGCCCGTCTGGGTCCCACCCTGGTGGGCAGTTTTATCAAGCTGGTGGCCCAGACCGCCATCTTTATGCCGGTGGCCATCGTTTTGGGGTTCCGGGGACAGGCGCTCATTGCCATTCTGGTGCTGTTGGGCGCTCCCACTACCCCCAGCTCCTATATTATGGCCCAGAATATGAACAATGACGGGGTGCTGGCCAACAGTTTGGTGGTCTGTACCACCCTGTTTTCCTCTCTCACTGTCACTGGTTGGATTTTCCTGCTGCGGGCCTTGGGTGTGGTATAATCGTTGTAAAAAGAAAACGGCGTGCCCTGTGTGGCACGCCATTTTGTATTTTGTGCTGTCTGGTTTCTCTGGGCCCTCTTTACAGCAGGCTCTCAAATGAGTCGATGAGAACGGTCAGCTCATCCTTTACCTCCCCTGGCAGTTCTTCATAGGACTCCACCTTCTGATCCTCATGGAAATAGTAGTGGAACCGCAGGAAGTTTTGGCTGTCCAGCCTAATATAGACGTCCAGCAGGTAACCAAAATTCTTCGAGTCCTGCTGGTTCTTGTTCCACCCACTGCCGTCGCCGGCTATTGCGGAAACAAAATAGGTATACCGCTGGCTCTGGGCTGTTTGATGGAAAAGATCCATGTGGGAGGGAAGGGCGTTTTGATATTCTAACAGGTCGGTGGTTTCTGAGTAAATCCACTGGAGCATATCCAGTGTCAAAGTCCCTTTGGGGTTTTGAATACCAGGGGGTGTGAGAGCCTGGCCATCCTCTGCGGCTTTATAGCCATCTGGTGGATACCAAGCGATGTCAGCAGTTTCGGCGGCACCATAGTCAATGTCCAAATTGCCCAGTTGATCCAGGGAGGCAGAATATTTTGGAATGGAGAGGACCACGTTAGCACCTTCCACTTGAGGGCCAGATGGGCTTTCACCAGAGGAAGACACTGAGCTTTCGGTCCCGTTTTTTACAGAGCTGTCACTGCTGGAGACAGTATTGCTGCCCTTGCACCCGCTGAGCAGCAGGATCAGCGCCAGCATTGCCGCACAAATTGATGGCTTCATACAGATTTCTCCCATCTCGTCTTTGACTTTGTGTAGGCTGCCATAAGTCAAAACCCAGTGAGAAAAGGCACTGGGCTGCCCAGAGGCGGCCGATGGCAAGTGTCTTGTTTATGGGCTCAGAGGGCGGCGGCATCAAACTGGCTCACACCCTCCAGCCGCAGCAGCTTTGCCTTGGTGGGGGCGCCGTCGCAGGCGCTGAAATTTCCCAGGGCCCCGCTTTTGCGGATGACCCGATGGCAGGGCACCACAATGGGTATGGGATTGAGCCCCACCGCTGTGCCCACCGCCCGACAGCCCTTGCAACCCACCATCTGGGACAGTTCCTGATAGGAGACGGTGCTGCCTCTGGGAATCTGCCGCAGGGCGGTCCACACCCGCTTTTGGAACTCGGTACCGTAAAAGCGCAGTTCCACCGGGAAAGGGGAGTCCTTGCCCTGCCAATATTGTTCCAGCCATTCCTCGATGAGGGCACTCTCTCTGGTTTTGGCGGCAACGGCCTCCTCTATGGGCAGGTATTTGCCCAGCCGCTGAGTGAGGCGGCCATGAAACCGCTCATAGGAAGTGAGATCCAGCCCGATTAGAAAAGCATCCTCCAGATAGAGGGTAATATCCCCCAGAGGGGAGGAAAAGCTGTGATAGGTAAGCATTGAAAAGTCCTCCTTTTGGAAAAAACATCTGGTTTTATGGTACCATAAGAACTAATGTTTTTTCAAGTAAGGAATACTGATTGTCCCAAATCAATTTCCCTGGAGGTTTATTACGCAAAAAAATAAAATTTGGCATTTTTTTACAGGGTATTTTTTGGCTTTTTTATCAGAGAAAGGGAATTTTTCTATCCACAAAAGGGCAAAAGTATGTTATAATATCTGTCATGCGGTACTGAAAAAGCAGTAAAGCCTCGCATTTTAGTGAGGTTAGCTTAGCAGTAAAATGATTGATTGATACAGGGGGTAAAATTTCATGCAGTCCAATCAACCCAACAACCGGCCTGCTCCTCGCAAGAAAAGAAAGATGACTCGGGCGGCTAAGGCAGCTTACACAAGAGCCGCAGTTATTGGCGTATTGGCCATTGCGGTACTGGGGGGAGGCATATACGGGATTTCTCGTTTAGTGGGCCATTCAGATCCTGATGAGTCTGGGTCCTCCAGCAGCCAAACTGTTGTGCAGGTAGATGCCATTGGTTCTTCTTCCATTAAGGTATTAAGTGGCGATGAGCTTGGTACTATGCTGGATGAGAGAATCACCAAACTGTCTACATCGGCCTCTACTCCCTCGGGTGAAGCGGATACCACACCTGGCGGCGGAACTGAAGGTGGGCAGCAGACACCTGTAACACCTACGCCTACCATTCCCGACACATTCGATCCCTCTACAGTGGGCACCAGCGGATATGGCAATATCAGCTCCTGGAAAGCCATTAACTCGGATGTAGTAGGATGGTTGAAAATTCCCAATACCAATATCAACTATCCGGTTGTAGTTGGACCGGACAACCTGTACTATAACTCATTGGGTTACTACAAAGAGTATAGCCGAAATGGTGTAATCTGGGCGGATTCTTACACCAAGTTTGGCAACAGTTCTCAAATTTCCCAAAATACCGTTTTGTATGGACACAACTGGACCAACGTATCGGCCAATCCCAGAATTGGTAACAGTAACGACGTGATGTTTGCCCAGTTGACTGCGTTCCACCATCTGAATTTCGCTAAGGTAACACCTTATATTCACTATTCCACCTCTTCTGAGGAGATGCTGTGGAAGGTGTTTGCTGTGTTCTATACTGAGGAGAGCTTTAACTATATTGAAAGCGATCCTGGCGCTGCCGGCCTGCAATATATTATTGACGAGGCCAAGCTGAGAAGCCGGCACAATTACAGTGTGGATGTCAATTCTTCTGATAAGATTCTGACCCTGTCCACCTGTACCCGTGCTTATGGCCAGACCAGTAAACAGCGTTTTGTTGTAATGGCTCGTCTCATGCGGCCAGGGGAGACTGTTACCGAGGTCAATATTGTCAGCAACCCCAATCCCAAGCAGCCTAACCTATAATCGAATCTGTTTAAAATCCCGGGACTATCTGTGGTCCCGGGATTTTTTTATTGGTTGTGACCATAATTGGACAAAAGGGGCAAAGTCATGAATGGAAGAAAAAGTTGGTTGATATTTCCAATTAAAACAACATAACAAAAAATTTATGCTGTAATTTTAAAAAATATAAAAATGACAAGATGTTTGCAAAATAATTCTAAAATTATAAAAAATATATAGATAAATAAGAAATAAAAAAACAAAATTTAAATATTAAAAAAAGATAATATAAAGATACTGTTAATATTTTTATGTGTAAAATAACAAAATGTTCCAATTGTATTTAAGATAAAAATAGTTTAATTGCACAAATTTTATCGGCATAAATTATCTGACATGGAAATTTTATTTCCAAATTGTTAAAAAACATTGACTTTCGCTTCTTTGAAATGATAAATTAAAAATACAGTCAGGTACAGGCATACGCGTGCTTGTTTGTCCTGTTGCGAAACTGGTGGTCCTGCCCATGGAAGGGACGCAGATCTGCCAGCGAAACTGCTTCCAAGGCAGGATGTCTGATTTGCCTGACAAATTCAACCAGAAAAGAGGAGAAAAAGATGAGCGAAGCCAAAACCGCGAAGAAAAAGGGTTTTAAGCTCCCCGACACGTATGTTTTGATTACCATGATGCTTTTTGTTATGGCAATCCTGACCTACATCATCCCTGCCGGTAAGTATGATGAGTACATGGATGAAACCGCCGGCAGAAAAGTTGTTGACGCTACCTCCTTCCACTATGTGGAGAGAACCCCAGTTGGTCCCATCACTTTCCTGAAGTCTATTCAGAAAGGTATGGAGAACAACTACTCCATGATTCTTCAGGTTATTATGATGGGCGCCTACTTTGGCCTGGCCAATGATACCGGTGCTATCTCCAAAGGTATAGCCAAAGGATTGGATCTGTTGAAAGAAAAGATCATGTGGGGTATCCCGCCGGTGATGTTGTTGTTTGGTGTTCTGGGCGCAACCGGTGCGGTAGTTAACTCGATTATCGCATTTATCCCCATCGGCCTGGTTTTGGCCAAACAGATGAAGATGGACCGTATCGCGGCCATGGGCATTATCTACACTGGCTGTTTCTCCGGTTGGTGTACTTCCTTTATGGCAGTAGGTTCCGTACAGTTGGCCCAGAAAATGTCCGGCCTGCCTCTGCTCTCCGGTACTGAGCTGCGTATGTGCGTAACTGCTGTCATCGTTGTGGTAACCATCCCTTACGTTATGCGCTATTGTGCCATGATCCGCAAGGATCCCACCAAGAGCTACCTGTGGGGTACTCCTGAGTATGAGATCGACGATGGTTCTGCCAAACAGAGTGATTCCACTTTTGGTTTGAGAGATGGCATCATCATTCTGTTGGTATTCGGCGGTATCTTTACTTACGTATATGGCGCTGTCGCTTTCGGCTGGGGCGCTGACTGGATGTGCGCTATTATGCTGTTCTGTTCTGTAACTTCCGGTTTGGTTTCCGGTATGAAACCCGACGATATTTCCAAATCTATCATCAAAGGCGCTAAGAGCACCCTGTACGGCGCTCTGCTGATCGGATGGGCCAGCGCAGTTGCGGTTCTGATGACCGAAGGTCAGATTATCCACACTGTAATTTATGGTTTGTCCAAGCCTCTGTCCGCAATGCCTGCTACTATGGCTGCGGTTATGATGTTCCTGGTTAACTCTGTATTTAACTTCTTTGTATCTTCCGCTTCCGGCCAGGCCGCTATCGTAATGCCTATTATGGCGCCTCTGGCTGACGTTGTAGGTGTAACCAGACAGGTTGCCATTCTGGCTTACCAGTACGGCGATGGTCTTTCCAACACCATCATCCCCACCTCCGGTGTATTGATGGGCTGCTTGGGTATGGCTGGTATCCCCTATGCAAAATGGCTGAAATTCCAGGTGCCGCTGTTCTTGATTTGGACCGTCATCTGTGCTATCGCCATCGTAATCGCTGTAATGATTGGTTACAATTAATCGACACACAAATTTTTCTTCACCCTTTGAAAGGAGCGGAAAGCTATAGAGCTTTCCGCTCTTTTCCCTTTTATAAAATTTCAAACACAGGATAGGAGGCAGCCAATATGCCAGAAAAGTCCGCAAAGATTTTAGGGTATCTGCAGGAGCACCAGCAAGAGATTCAAAGGGATTTGACAGAACTAGTACAGGCAGATTCGCTTACAGCCGACCGGGATAGGGTTGTCACCTGTTCCCAGAAGCTTCAGGAAATTTTTCGCCACAGGTTGGCTTTGGAACCGGACCGGACCTATCCCCAGGAAAAGTATGGCCCCCATCTCTCCTACCGGTTGGGCCGGGGGGAGAAGCGGCTGATGCTGGTGGGCCACTATGATACCGTTTGGCCCAAAGGAAAGCTGGAGCTGCGCCAGGAAGGGGATCTCCTCTATGGGCCGGGAACATTGGACATGAAAAGTGGGGTTATTTCAGGTATCTGGGCGCTGAAAGCCCTGAAAGAATTGGAACTTTTCCCTGAAAAGGAGATCGATTATTTCCTCAACTCTGATGAAGAGGCCAACAGCCCCACCTCGGCTCCCGTTATTATGGAACATGCCAAAGGCTGTGAGGCTGCGGTGATTCTGGAGCCTGCGGAAGCGGTTACCGGCGCCATCAAGACCGGCCGGAAAGGGCTGATCAACTACACCATTACTGCCCATGGCAAGGCCTCCCACACCGGCAATGACCCCCAGGGTGGAGTCAACGCCATTGAGGAGATTGCCCGGCAGATCATCTGGCTTCACAGCCTCACTGACTATGAGGTAGGTACAGTGGTGACGGTGGGTATCGTAAATGGGGGAGTTTCCACCGCTATCATTCCCGATTTTGCCCAGATCAAGGTGGATATTCGCTGCCTGACAGTGGCGGAATCCCGCCGCATTTGTCAGGTGGTGGAACAGATGAAGCCCATTCTGCCGGGAATCCGGCTGGAAATTGAGGGCGGGGTCATCAAGGAACCGTTGGAGGCCACCCCCTGGATGTTTGAACGGCTGCGGGAAGCGGCTGAGCCTTTGGGGCTGAACCTGGAGCAGACAATCGCCGGAGGCACCAGCGACGGCAACTTTACCTATCAGGCGGGGGTACCCACCATCGATGGATTGGGCGCCACCGGCGAGGGGCTCCATGCCCTCCATGAGCACCTGTACCTAAAGGAATATTTGCCCCGTATCGCTTTGCTGGCAAACTATCTCACCATGCTATAAGGTTAAAAAAGCTATCCCCGGCCAATCTGGCCGGGGATAGCTTTTTGTTTGTTGGGGTTACAGGTTTCTCAGCCACTGGGAGAGCTGGCGAATGTCCCCGGGGGTGGTGCGGCAGCAGCCACCCAGCAGACGGGCGCCGGCCTCATACCACTCCTGGGAGCGCTGAGCAAAGGTTTGGCCATCCGCCGGCCCATGCCAGGTCTTGGTGAGCGGGTCGTAAATTTCTCCCGAATTGGGATAGACCACAATGGGTTTCTCGGTGGCCTGGCGGACCTCCCTCACCAGAGAGGCCACATATTCCGGGGCGGTGCAGTTGATTCCCACAGCCGCCACACTGGCATATTCCTCCAAAGCGGCTGCCGCCTGGGCAATGGGGGTGCCCTCACAGATTTCGGTTTCGTTACGGCAGCTAAAGGAGACCCAGCAGCTTAAATGCAGTTCCCCTGCAATTTTGGCCACAATCTGGGCTTCCTCCAGGCAGGGAATGGTCTCGCAGGCGAACAGATCGGCTCCAGCCCGGGCCAGGATTTCCATTCTCGGCCGGTGGAACTCTTCCAGCTCCCGGGCGTGAATGGTATAGTGGCCCCGGTATTCCGAGCCGTCGGCCAGATAGGCTCCATAGGGCCCCACCGAACCGGCTATCACTGGGCGCAACCGGCCTTGGCGGTTTTCTTCCCGGCTCCAAAAGGTTTCTCTGGCCTGGGCAGCCAGGGAAACCGACCGTTCCAACAGGACGGCGGCCTCCTGGGCAGTCAGTCCCCGGGCCATAAATCCGGGAATGGTGGCCTGGTAGCTGGCGGTAATGGCGCAGTCCGCCCCCGCCTCAAAATAGTCCAGATGGACTTGGGCAATGGTCTGGGGCTCCTCCATCAGCACTTTGGCCGACCAGAGGGAATCGGCCAGACTCAGTCCCCGGGCTTCCAGCTGGGTGGCCATGGCACCGTCCAGCACCATCATGCCCTGCCTCTCCAAAAATGCGGCAATGGGATTCAATTTGCTCCCCTCCTTTTATATATCCCTATTGGTATTGTAACACAGGTGTCTCCGCCCTCGCAATCGGTATCTCTTGCCCCCAGGAAACTGGGATGATATAATGGGGAAAGAAAATTGCCCGCGGGAAAGGAATGGGTGCGGTGAAAGGAAAAGGAAAAATCCTTTTGTTTATGCTCTTGGGTGTTTTGGCTGTCGCAGTGGGCTTTGGCCTATTTGTCTTTTGGCAGAACCGGGAAAACCAGACCGTTCTGGATCTGACTGCCCAGCAGAAAACCGTTGAGGTGGAAGCCCTTTGGCAGATTTTAACCGAAAGCTACCCCTTTTGGGAGGAGGCAACTCAGGCGGGAATCTCCCAGGAGGACTTTCTTGCCCCCTGGCTGGAAAAGGCGGCGGCCACCAAAACCGACATCGAATACTTTAAGTGTCTGGACGCCATGGTAGGGGAATTTGGCGGGCTGGGCCACCTGGGAATACTGGATGGCCAGACCTACCGGCTGTATCGGGAGGCTCTTTCGGCGGGGGATGGAATTCTCACCCAGGAGGAAGAGGAAAAACTGGCCCCCCTTGTCCAGGCTTTGAACGCTCCCGCCACCCAGCAGGTGTATGCCCTGCTGGATCAGAGCCACAGCGGCTTTCGCAGCCGCAAGGGGCTCAAGGAGGAATATTTGCAGGTACAGGAGTCTGAGACCTCTCAGGGGGAGCGCCCGGCTTTGACAACCTACCCAGAGAGCCAGGCAGCTTGCCTGCGGATTTCCAGCTTCCCTTTGGATCACTACTGGGAGGACAGCGCCATTTTGGACTATCTGTACCGTCAGGCAAAGGATTATCCCAATCTGATTTTAGACATACGGGGCAACGGGGGAGGCAGCGACCGGTACTGGCAGGATCTGATTGTGGCTCCCAACGCAAAGGAGCTAGCCCGGTCCCAGCGGTATTTTCTGTTTCAGGACAGCGGGTTGGTGAGGGCCTACCGGGAGGCCAACGGCATCCCGGCTCAGCCCCTCACCTCAGAAAGCCCGGCTCCCCTGAACAGGTATCTGGGGCAGTTTTCCCACTATACTGCCGATGTCACTGCCTTTGAGATAGCTTCCCACCCATACCCGGGGAAAATCTGGGTACTGGTGGATGAGGGGGTCTACTCGGCTGCGGAAAATTTCGTGGCCTTTTGTAAAAATACCGGATTTGCCACCCTGGTGGGGGAGGCAACCGGCGGAGATGGAGGCATCGCTGATCCCATTTTAGTCTCGCTGCCAGAAAGTGGCCTGCTGCTTCGGTTCAGTGTCTTTTATGGTATCAACGCCGATGGCACTGGCAACGAGGCGGCAGGAACCCAGCCGGACCTGTCTGTCCCCCAGGGGGAGGATGCCCTTGCTTTTCTTTTGGACCAGCTGGAGGAGGAGACGGACGCCGCTTCTGTGCCTTTACAGGGGCAGGGCCAATAGGCTATAATAAAACTTTAAGGAATCTGAAAACAGGGAAAGAAGGAAGATACGATGGATTGGACCGAAATTCAAATCACCATTCCCGCCCGGCAGGTGGAGGAGGCCTCCGCCATTGCCCAGATGGTGGTTCCCTATGGCATCTATATTGAGGATTACTCCGACCTGCGCACCGAGGCCCCTAAAATCGCCCACATCGACCTGATCGATGAGGATCTGCTGGCCAAGGATGTAAACCAGGCGGTGATCCATGTCTATATCAGCCCCGAGGAAAACCCAGCGGAGGGGATCGCCTTCCTCACCGAGCGGCTGGGCCAGGCAGGTATTCCCTTCTCCATTGGTACTGTCTCGGTACAGGAGGAGGAGTGGGCCACCGCCTGGAAAAAGTACTATCACCCCACCCGGTTGGGCAAACGGCTGGTGGTCTGCCCCTCCTGGGAGAGCTATGAGCCTGCCGGTGAGGATGTGGTCATCACCCTGGACCCAGGCATGGCTTTTGGCACCGGCTCCCACGACACCACCCGCCTCTGCCTCCAGCTGTTGGAGGAGTATGCCGCCCCTGGAAAAACCATGCTGGATATTGGCAGCGGCAGCGGCATTTTGGCTATTTCAGCGGCTCTGTTGGGTTGTGATAAGGCAGTGGGGGTGGAGATTGACGAGATGGCGGTGCGGATCGCCAAAGAGAACAGCGCCATCAACCACACCCAGGACCGGGTGGACTTCCTCTGCGGGGATCTGGTCAGCCGGGTGGAGGGCAGCTATGACATTCTTTGCGCCAACATTGTGGCGGATACCATTATCCGGCTGCTGCCTGACGCGGCTCCCTTTATGAAGAAGGACGGGGTGTTTATCGCCTCGGGTATCATCGACCAGCGGGAAGGGGATGTTCTGGCCGCTTTGGAGGCCAACGGCTTCCAGCTGGTGGAGCGGAGAGCTTCCGGCGGCTGGGTGGCCCTGGCCTGTCGGCTGAGGTGAGTGTATGCCAAGATTTTTCTGTGAGACCATCCAGGGGGAGCAGGCGGTGATAGGGGGAGAGGATGCCCGCCATATTGC
>CALXEL010000055.1 GCA_944387315.1 uncultured Clostridia bacterium | reverse complement strand
GACGCTTTCCAAAAGCGGTTGGAACATCTGGGTATTCAGGTGTACCGCCACTACCCCATCGCAGGGTATCCCACCAATGTCCCCTTGATTGTAAGCGATGAGGGGTTCGGCAAAAACGAGTATATTGAAACCAGCCGCCCCCTGGTTGTGGTGACCGCCCCCGGTCCCGGCAGTGGCAAAATGGCCACCTGCCTCTCTCAGCTTTACCACGAGCACCGCAGGGGCGTAAAAGCCGGGTACGCCAAATTCGAGACCTTCCCCATCTGGAACCTGCCCCTCAAGCATCCGGTCAACCTGGCCTATGAGGCGGCTACAGCAGATTTAAATGATGTTAATATGATTGACCCCTTCCATCTGGAAGCCTACGGGGTGACTACCGTCAATTACAACCGGGATGTGGAAGTATTCCCGGTGCTCAACGCTATTTTTGAGAAGATCGCGGGAACCAGCCCCTATAAATCCCCCACCGATATGGGAGTCAATATGGCTGGCAATTGTATTATCGATGATGAAGTTGTACGAGTGGCCTCCCAACAGGAGATCGTGCGGCGTTATTATCATGCTCTTTGCGACCAGCGGACCGGGCGGGTGGACAATGAAACAGTCTGCAAGGTTGAACTGCTGATGAATCAGGCAGGCACATCGGTGGAGGATCGGGCAGTGGTGGCCAAGGCACTGGCCAAAGCCCAGGCCACAGGTATGCCGGCGGTAGCCATCCAGTTGGAGGATGGCCAGCTTGTAACCGGAAAAACCTCAGATTTGCTGGGGGCCTCCGCGGCAGCCCTTCTCAACGCACTGAAGGTGTTGGGCAATATTCATGAGGACATCCATCTGATTTCCCCCATTGTCATTGAGCCCATCCAAAAGCTGAAAACCGGTCAGCTGGGCAATCACAATCCCCGGCTGCACACCGATGAGATTTTAATTGCCCTTTCTATCAGCGCAGCCACCAATCCCACCGCTGAGCTGGCTTTGCAGCAGCTCTCCCGGCTGCGGGGATGTGAGGCCCACTCCTCGGTGATCCTCTCCCAGGTGGATGATGGTATCTTCCGGAAACTGGGAATCAACCTCACCTGTGAGCCTCAGTATCAGACCAAGAAGCTTTATCACAGATAAGAGAGATATAAATAAACCCCCGTTTGCTTTCAAAAGCAAACGGGGGTTATTTCATATTCTTAGGGATTAGGAGGGGGGCAGCTGTCACTGAGCAGTACATGGAGGGGAGAGAACCGGTCATAGAGATAATCAGCGGGAGTGGGGGGAGCTGATAAAACAGGAGGTTCATTTTGAGTTTTGGGAAGGGTGAACACCACAGTGGTACCCACATCCTCCTGGGAGGACAGGGCGACTGTGCCACCATGTTCCTCAATGACCTGTTTAAACAGGGTCATACCCAATCCCAAACCTGCCGAGGGGGCTCCCATGGGATCTCTGGAAAAATAGGGATCAAATACCTTTTCAAGCAGATGGGAAGGGATGCCCAGTCCCTGGTCCCGCAAGGTGACCATGGCCTGTTCCTTGGTTTCCCGCAGGGTGAGGACGATCCGATTGCCCTCTTGGGAAAATTTACAGCTATTGGAGATCAGCTGCAGAAGGGCACCCACAATTCTGTGTTGATCGCAGCTGACCAATACAGGACCAGCAGGCAGGTCATATTGGAGGGGAATTTGTACCCGTCCGCACACAATACTGGCCGCCTCGCAAAGGTTTTTTAGCAGCCCGGTCAGATCCACAGTGGCACGATTGGGGATTCTGCCAGCGGTATTTTGCCGGATATACTCGGTAATATTCATAGCGTTGCGCAGCATCAGGTAGCTGTTTTCGCTGATGTTTTGCAGATAGCTTTCCAACTCACTGTTGTTAAAAATAGCGGGATTGGAGCGAAGCACCGAAAGAGTGGAAAAAATAGAAGCCAGGGGAGAACGGAACTGGTCATTAAAGGATGTGATTAAAAGTTCAGAGCCCTCAGGCTGCAATGGGGTTCCATGGGCCTCTCCTGACTCAAAGGAAAACACCAGGTAGTCAGTATCGGCGTTTTCGGAATCAATGGGGAGAAGAGAAACAGTACGCTTGGTAAAAGGCAGGACAAAATCCCAGCTGCGGGGTTTCTCTTTCTTTTGTATCTGCTGGGTAAGTGTTTGGGTGTAGGGCTCCGGAAGCACAAGAAATAAACCATCCGGCAGCTTTAAGGCCGGGTGGATAGCAGTAGCGGCTTCATTTGCCCATAACACATGCAGTTCGCTGTTTACCATGGCCGCCGCCAAAGCGGTCTTTTGATACAGACGGAACAGGAACTGTACTGTGATCGAATAATCCTCTTTATTCATCTGAGCACATCCAGTGTTATGATATTGTAAGCATGTCTCTTTTTCTCTATCATGCTCTTGGTTTCATTATATATGATTCCACATGGCATTGTAAACAATAACCTATATTAATTTCCGTTTTTTTTAGCAAAAAATGGAATATTTCTAAGAAAAAATCAGGATTATTTTGTCGAAATAAAAAATAAAATATAGAATTCTGTCGAAAAAATAAATCAAAATGGATGAGATTTCCAAATGTTTCGCTGCTATTTGGAAACCAAGTGTATATAAAAATTTGGATATTGCCAATTTTCAAAGAAAATATTCCCTTTGGTGTTTTCTCAGAGATATTGAAAAGCAAAGGTGGATAGTATAGAATAGAGATAGCAATAGCTGGAATTTGGCGCTGGTTTCTGGCGCTCCAATGGCAAAAAACATCGCCCCCCCATTTTGGTAGAGGGGCAAAAAGGAGAAGATGACAATGGCAATTAAAATCGGAATCAATGGATTTGGCCGAATTGGCCGTTTGGTTTTTCGTGCGGCCGTGGCACAGCCTGACCTGTATGAAATTGTAGGCATCAACGACCCCTTTATCGCTACCGACTATATGGTATACATGGTGCAGTATGACACTGTCCATGGAAAATTCCAGGGAGAGATTAGCGCTCACGGGGATAAGCTGCTGGTCAACGGCAGAGAGATCGCGGTTTACGGATTTAAAAATCCCGAGGAGATTCCCTGGACCCAGTGTGGTGCCGAGTATGTGGTAGAGTCCACAGGCGTCTTTACTACCCAGGAAAAAGCTTCCGCTCACCTGGCTGCTGGCGCTAAGAAGGTTGTCATTTCCGCTCCTGCAAAAGATAAGGAGACCCCCACTTTTGTTATGGGTGTTAACCAGGACAAATATACCAGCGATATGAAGATCGTTTCCAATGCCTCCTGTACCACCAACTGTCTGGCTCCTTTGGCCAAGGTAATCCATGACAACTTTGGCATTGCTGAAGGTCTGATGACTACCGTTCACGCCACTACAGCCACCCAGAAAACTGTGGATGGCCCCTCCAACAAGGACTGGAGAGGCGGACGTGCCGCCGCCGGCAATATTATTCCTTCCTCCACCGGCGCCGCCAAGGCTTGTGCCCTGGTTATTCCTGAGCTGAAAGGCAAGCTGACCGGTATGTCTTTCCGGGTTCCCACTCTGGATGTTTCGGTGGTAGACCTCACTGTTAAGCTGGAAAAACCCACCACCTACGAGGCTATTTGTGACGCGGTAAAAGCCGCTGCTGCCGGCCCCATGAAGGGAATTTTGGGCTATACCGAGGATCTGGTGGTTTCCTCCGACTTTGTAGGGGAGAGCAGAACTTCTGTATTTGACGCCAAGGCAGGTATTATGCTCAACGACACCTTTGTCAAGCTGGTTGCCTGGTATGACAATGAGTGGGGCTATTCCTGCAAGGTTCTGGAACTGATTCGCCATATGTACAGTGTGGATCACAAATAATTTGAGTGAAAAATGCTATTTTAACAGCTTTTAAATCACTTAGATGGTAAATCTGTTATGCGGTAAGTAAACCACAATTCTTGGGGTAATGATGTGCCTCATCATCTCAATAACTGAATCCCCCAAAATGTGAAAGAAGCACTCCTTTTTCGGTTAATTTGCTGGAGAAGGGGTGCTTTTTATATTCTAGAAACAGTTCGCTGGAAGTTTATTTTTATTGTCCATTGCCATAATATTCATAAAAGAGAACAATTATAAAACATAGATTGAGATTGTGCTTTCCCAACTGTGATAATGGTTATACAGCTTGTTATCCTGTGCCTTTAGCAAACTGTTAATAAGCTTTATATCTATATAAAACTTCTGGTATATCTATTAAATGGTCTGTATTTTCAATATTGCCAGTAATTGTGTATAAAGAGAAACGGATCGTAATAAAACGATCCGTTTCTCTGTTTTTTGTTTAGAAAGGTTGATCTATTTATTGCGTATATATGGCTGAGAGTTTAATTTAATCCAACTGAATTTTTCTGGTAGTCAGCAAAGCAAATGCTCCAACGATACCGAAAAAGATCATAAACAAAAATGCGCCTAAATATGATCCATTGGTATTTTGCATAATCATGCCAATAGCTGTAGGAACAATCAAACCGGCCAATTGTCCACCGGTATTGGTGATACCGGTTGCCTTACCAATTAAGCGGCTGTCGAGCTTTTTAGACAGGATACTGCTGGGAATAATATTTACAGGAGATAGTGTTACACTGAGCAAGGTGGAGCAAATGGTATATGTAGTAATTTGCTGTACAGAGTACATCATATACAAAAGCACAACGCTGAGCAGCAAACAAGTAGCTGCAATTATACTTTCCTGTCCCTTTTTCTTTAGTTTATCTACTATAATTCCGGTTGCATATATGCCAAACAAGCTGCCTATTGCTGGAATTGTGGAGACCCATCCCAATGTTTGGAGGGAGAGGTTCCGAGCTGTAGAAAGATAGGTGGGAATCCAGGTGTTGACTCCCCACTGGATTATATTTAGGCTAAAGGAAGACATAAAGAGAAGAATTACAATAGGCTGTTGCAATACTGTTTTGAAAGATATGGAATTGGAGTTGGTATTAGCAGTAGCTGCTGGAGTTTGAGATATAGTTATCAAATTTTCAATGAACTGATTACCAGCAACGATTCTGTGATGATAGCTGACAAATGCAAAGAGCTCTTGCTAGATATAAGCAAAAATTATATATGTGCAATTTTTTCCTTTGTATCTGAGCACAATGGGGTTATTGATGAAACCATCCGTAGGCGCCTGGTTTTTAAACTGAAAGAGGAACTGGGCGAAAAATGCCAAAACATTTTTTGCAATAAACAAGAAGTGATCCTTTTAATGGTTGCTAAGGAATCCAAGCAAATTAAAA
>CALXEL010000054.1 GCA_944387315.1 uncultured Clostridia bacterium | reverse complement strand
TGTTTTATGCCAAGCGAGCGGGACTTGACTTTGTTGGAATCACAGATCATGACACCATGGCCGGTCTGACACGCGCAACAATTATAGGAAAGCGCCTGGGAATTGGTGTGGTTCCGGGAGTGGAGTTTTCCTGCTTTGATTACCAAAGAAATCGAAAGGTACACCTGCTGTGTTATTATCCTTTGTTTCCTGATCGTTTAGAGGGAATCTGTGCTCATACCAATGAGCTGCGACAGAAAGCCGGGCAGGAAATGCTGGGTAAGGTGATGCAGTTTTATCCCATTACAGCGGAACATGTGCAACGGTATTCTTCTGGCAGCAAAGCCATTTGCAAACCGCATATTATCAATGCACTGATGGATTTGGGGTACTGTTCTCAGGTATATGGTGAGGTATATCAGCAGTTGTTTGATCCTGTGAAGGGACAATGCTTTACACCAATTGCTTATCCAGATGTTTTCCAGGTTGCTCGCTTAATTAGGCAGGCAGGAGGCATTTGCATTCTAGCCCATCCTGGTGTATATGATGCACTGGATGTTGGGGAAGAGTTGGCCCAAGAAGGTCTGCTGGATGGCCTGGAGCGGTACTATCCACGCAGAAAACAGAGGGACGAGGACTGGTTGGAGCAAATGGCTGCCCGGTATCCTAAGTTTATTATGACAGGCGGCACCGATTTTCATGGATATTACACTGCTAGTCCCAATCCTTTGGCAACCTGCATCACAGATGAGGAGAATTTAAGTAAATTATTCAAGCTAAAAAGAGAACGCAGAAAGGGAAGTTAAAATATGCACTATACATATCGTACCAAAGGGGTATGCTCTCGAAAAATTTCGCTGGACATTGATGAGCAGAACCGGATTGAGAAGGTGGAATTTGAAGGTGGGTGTCCTGGAAACACAGTGGGCATCTCCAAATTGGCAGTGGGAATGGATGCAAGAGAGCTGGCCAAACGGGTAGCCGGTACCACCTGTGGCTTTAAATCCACATCTTGTCCAGATCAACTGGCACATGCGATTGAGGAAGCTTTGGCTCAAAAATAGCAGATTGACAGAAAGGGAGAGATTGTCATGCTGTGGCTTGCGACTTTGTTGTTTGGAGTGTCTGTATACTACTACTGGGACGAAATCACAAAGAACCCACTATTGCTGGCAGTGACAGATGGAGACATGAAGATTGCTCCGGACTTTTCCAAGCCCAGAGTACAGGGACCAGATGCCGCGGAAACGGGAGCGGCAGAGTTTTTGCGCCAGCGGGAAAATGGCAATATCAACCGCTCGCGGGAGGTTGGACGTCGGTTGGCAGCTCACCTTTTGGAGTATGATACAGATTTGGACAACCTGAACAGCAGTGTAGCGCTGATGGGGCAGGCCAGAGTATTACATGCCTTTGCTATCAATAAGGCTTTGGAAGATCATGCTCTCAACTCTATTATTGCTCACTCGGTTTTGAGTACGTTCTATGAAACTGTGGAGGATAAATCTGATCTGGTCTCTCGGGAGATTAACGACTCAGCCGTTTTTTCTCTCTATCTTCTGGCCACTGATGATGAGACGGATACCAAGGCGCTGGGTGAATTGTTTGCCAAATTGGCTGAACGGCCTGAACTCAGCCAGCTGGGGGAAAAACTATATCACAAATATTATAATGATTGTGCATCAGCGCTGGA
Organism: uncultured Clostridia bacterium; assembly: GCA_944387315.1. Taxonomy (GTDB): domain Bacteria; phylum Bacillota; class Clostridia; order Oscillospirales; family Ruminococcaceae; genus CALXEL01. Next base: position 13,328 of record CALXEL010000054.1, on the reverse strand, counting down.
TCAGGCAGGTTTTGTACGCTAAAATTTATTAAGCAATCACTTACATAAAAAAGCAGGGCTATAGCCCTGCTTTTTTATGTTTTGTTTTGACTAGAATTATTGAGAAAGAGAAAGTGGTGGAAGAGAATAGAACGTAAGGAATTTGTCTTAAAATTTGTGTTATTTGCATATATTTTTTATAAAAGAAAAAAATATTCTGTTTTATTTTTGCTTGTTATTCATCATTTGTTATTTTTATCCTTTATTTGTTCATAATTTATTAACACATTTAGATTTTGAACATGCTATGATATTAACATAAAATTAACAACAAATTTATAAAATTTTAATTGGCTCAACAGAAGTTACGCGCGCATGACTTCTTGTAGCATATGCCGGAAACGGTGCAATATTTTCTGTAAAGAATGGAGGAACGCAATTTTATGAGCACACCAGCGATGACGAAACCCAAAAAGAAAAAACTGCAAATGCCACCATTGATTGTTTTCTTGTTTATCTTTTTGTGTATTGTAACTGCTCTGACTTGGGTAATACCCGCAGGTCAGTTCCAAATGGATCCTGAAACTAAAATGTACCTGCCCAACAGCTATCAGCGAGTGGAGCAGAACCCCATTGGTCCATGGGAAATGATGTGTACCATTCTCCCCGCGTTTACAGCGGCTGGTACTTTGATTATGATGGTTTTGATTTCAGGTGGTACCATTGGACTCATTTTGTCCACAGGATCTATTGACCATGTAATTGACTGGTTCCTGAACAGAATGTATGGCAAGGGCTTAACCGTATTGATTCCTGCTGTGTCTATTATGATGTCTGCTCTAGGCGCGCTGGGTGGGGGCGACTCGTTTATCGCTTTTATTCCCGTTGGTTTGGCCCTGGCGCACAAACTGCGGCTGGATAAAGTTTGTGGTGTAGCTATCATCTACGGATGTACTTTCGTCGGTCTGGCTACCAGCCCGAAAGGTCAGGTTCCCAATGCGCAGATTATTGCTGACGTCCCCTATATGTCCGGCGCCGGCATGCGTATGGTAGGTTGGGCAGTTTGTACTGCTATTATGGTTCTCTATACTTTGGCTTACGCCAAGCGTATCCAGAAAGATCCATCCAAGAGTATTTTGGGGCCCGACTGGGTTAACGATCTTCCCCCCGAAGTGGAGAAGCATGAAGTTAAGGCTAAACCAGCAGCTTTTATCACTGTTATCATGATGTTTGCTTGCTATGCGTTTATTGCGGTTTCATCTTCTCTGTTTGGTTGGGCGTATCCTGAATCCAACGCCATTATGATTATTATGGCGATTCTGGCAGCTATCATCAACCGCATGTCGATGAAAGAATTCTCCAAACGCTACATAGACGGTGTTCGCGGCATCGCCCAGGTTGCTGTTATTATGGGTACTGCCCGTACTATCAGCTTGGTTATGGAAAATGGTAAGATTATTCACACTTTGGTAAACTGGCTCACAATGCCTCTGGGCTTTGTTGGCAAGGGCGGCGCCATTGTTGTAATCTACCTGATCAACCTGTTCTTTAACCTGATCACCTCTTCCGGTTCTGCGCAGGCAGCTATTATGATGCCGCTGATGATTCCGCTGGGAGATACTTTCGGTATCACCCGTCAGGTTCTCTGTTCTGCTTTTGCCTACGGTGATGGTTTGTTCAACATGTGTACTCCAGTAGGTAGTACCTGTATGGGTTCCATGGGTCTGGCTAAGATGAACTTTACCGATTGGGTAAAATTCTATATCCCTGCTGTCGCCATGATGTCGGTATTTATTGGAGCCTTCCTAGTATATCTGACTTCCATTGGCTGGACTGGTGTGTAAAAGTTCATTGAAACACTGCTGCGGCTTTAAATAACAGTAAAAAAAGCAACGGGAAGAATTTAATTCTTCCCGTTGCTTTTTTATTTCCAACCTTTGGTGTGTTCCACAGCCAAATGCCAGTGGCGCAGATAGTCCTGCCGCACGGTATCATCCATAGAGGGGAGATATACCTGATCTAAGGTCCAACGGTTTCGAATGTCATCCAGATCCTGCCAGAAGCCCACCGCTAAACCAGCCAGATATGCGGCGCCTAAGGCGGTGGTTTCCCGGATCATGGGCCGACGTACCTCGCGACCAATAATATCCGACTGAAATTGCATCAAAAAGTTGTTGGCGCTGGCTCCACCATCTACCCGAAGCTGGGAAAGATGGATGCCAGTATCATTCTGCATGGCGTCCAGAACATCCTTGGTCTGGTAGGCAATGGCTTCCAGACCTGCCCGGATTAAATGGTTGCGCCCAGTGCCTCTGGTTAAGCCAAAAATGGTGCCTCTGGCATACATATCCCAGTAGGGCGCTCCCAAACCGGTAAAGGCGGGAACAATATATACCCCCCCGTTGTCTGGCACTGAGGTAGCGAAATATTCCGAGTCCTTGGCGTCTCCAATGAGCCGCAGTTCATCCCGCAGCCACTGAATGACCGCACCTCCAACAAAAATACTGCCTTCCAGTGCGTAGCGCACCTTTCCTTCCAGTCCAATGGCTATGGTTGTGACCAGCCCATTTTCTGAGAGATGCATTTCCTCGCCAGTATTCATCAGCAGGAAACAGCCAGTTCCGTAGGTGTTTTTGGTGTCTCCTTTGGAAAAACATGCCTGCCCAAACAAAGCGGCCTGTTGGTCTCCTGCTATACCGGCAATGGGGATGGGGATACCACCCAAATTGACTGTACCATAAATCTCGCTGGAGTTGCATACTCTGGGTAGTATGGATGGGGGAATATCCAACAGATCAAGAATTTTTTGATCCCACTCTAAAGTTTTGATGTTGTACAGCATGGTGCGGGAGGCGTTGGTGTAGTCGGTAACATGGGCTTCTCCATTGGTTAGCTTCCAAACCAACCAACTGTCGATGGTGCCAAAGAGAATGTCACCCCGCAGAGCTTTTTCTCTAGCGCCTTCCACATGGTCCAGAATCCATTTGATTTTTGTGGCGGAAAAATAGGCGTCAATCCGCAAACCGGTAGTTTGGCGGATGTATTCCTCAGCGCCGGCGGCAATCAAGTCCTCGCAAATTTGCGCTGTGCGGCGGCATTGCCAGACGATGGCGTTATAAATGGGCCGGCCAGTGGTCTTATCCCATAGGACAGTGGTTTCCCGCTGGTTGGTAATTCCAATGGCAGCAACCTCCTCCGGGGAGATATTCCCTTTTGCCAGTACTTCTACCAAGACCCCATATTGTGCTGCGTAAATTTCTAGGGGGTCATGCTCCACATATCCGGCCTGAGGATAGAACTGGGTAAATTCCTTTTGGGCGACCGAGATGATATTTTGCTCACGGTCAAATACAATGGCCCGACAGCTGGTAGTGCCCTCGTCCAAAGCGATGATATATTTTTTCACAGCAGATGATCCCTTCTTTTTCTGATCTGATAACCGAAAAACTGTACCCAGTGTATATTCACCATTTGTATTATATCCGATTCCCTAAGGGCAGCCAATAGTTTTTCCATTTATAAAATCCTTTTTACAGATAAAATTCATGGAAAATTCATGGAATTATCAGGGAGAAGTTCTATAATGTTAAGCAGATTACAGGAGGTGTCAACATGAAGAGATTGGCCATTTTTGATCTGGACGGAACATTGTTGGATTCTCTTAAGGATATTGCAGCCAGCTGTAATTACGCTTTGCAGGACAAGGGAATGCCGGTTCACACCAGTGAGGAGTATTTGGGATTTATTGGGGACGGTGTCTATAAGCTGTCTGAGCGGGCACTGCCTGCAGAGCATCGGGATCAGGAGACAATTCTAGAGATCAAAAAACTGTTTGATACGTATTATCAGGAAAACTATGACATATATACCAAGCCTTTTGATGGGATTCTGCCAATGCTGGAACAATTGATCGATCATAATGTCCATTTGGCGGTTCTTTCCAACAAGGGGGATACTTTTGTCAAACAGATTGTGGAAGAGTTTTTCCCACAGGTATTTGACATTGTTTTAGGTCAGAGGGAAGGAATTCCTACCAAGCCTGATCCTGTGGCAGTCCATGAAATTATGGATCAATTGCAGATAAAACCGGAAGATGCGGTCTATATTGGAGATTCCAATGTAGATATATTTACAGGGAAAAACGCAGGAATTGAGACCATTGGCGTCACCTGGGGATACCGTTCCACAGAGGAATTGGCAGCGGCAGGTGCGGATCATTTGGTTCGTTCCCCTAAAAAAATCCTGTCAATTATTTTAAAAAAGGATTGACAAAGTTTTCTTTTTTCGCTATCATGATACAAAAGTTCATACCACACAGAAAAAGCGATGATAGGGACGGCGAATTGTCTGTTCTTCCACAGAGAGCCAGCGTATGCTGAAAGCTGGCGTTGAAGGACTTTTTGGCTATCACCCTTGAGCTGAGGATTGAAAGCGTTTGGCGTAAGTAGAGGACTTCGCAGGGGCTGCGTTACAGGCCCAGGTTTTGTTGGAAGCCGTTAAGTGGCGCGCTATGCGCAATTTGGGTGGTACCGCGGGTAAAGTAAGAGACTCGTCCCAGTTTTGGGATAGAGTCTTTTTTTATTGTAAATATCAGAAAAACAGGAGGAAATAACATGGGAAACAAACTTGCTGAAATTGCGGAAAGAGTTCGCACAATGCGGGAGATTTTAGATATTCAGGTGGAAGATATGGCGGAGTTTACCAATTTGACTCCTGAGGAATATCTGGAATATGAATCCGGAGAAAAAGATTTTACATTTACTTTTTTATACCGCTGTTCCGAAAGATTTGGAATTGATCTGATTGAGCTGCTGACTGGTGAAAAACCAAAACTGTCCTTTTATTCTATTGTACGCAAACACAAGGGATTACCCATCAATCGGAGAGATGGCTTCACCTACAATCACCTGGCCTATCTGTTCCGAGACAAGACAGCGGAGCCTTTCCTGGTAAATGCTCCCTATCGTGAGGAGGAACAACACCGGGAAATTAGTCTCTCCTACCACGAGGGCCAGGAATTCGACTATATTCTCAAGGGCAGTTTAAAGGTGCGTATGGAGGATCACATAGAGATTCTCCATGAGGGCGACGCTATCTACTACAATTCCGGTCATGGCCATGGTATGGTGGCTACCGGGGGAGAGGATTGCCTATTTTTGGCTGTTGTAATGAAACCACAGGAGGAAGCGGAATAATGGGTTACGATGTAGCGAATTTCTATCAAAAATTCTGTGAAACTGGTTTTGATGAAAATGGAGTGCTCAACTATTTTAAGCCTCTGGTACCGGATAACTTTAACTTTGGCTATGATGTAGTGGACGAAATTGCGGCGATGGAGCCAGATCGGGTGGCTATGATCTGGTGCAATGACCAGGGGGAAGAGCACTACTTTACTTATGGCCAGATGAAATACTATACCGACAAAACAGCCAATCTATTTCGCAGCAAAGGAATTGGCAAAGGAGATCTGGTCATGCTGGTGCTCAAGCGGCACTATCAGTTCTGGTTTTCCATTGTGGCACTGCACAAATTGGGAGCGGTGGTGGTACCAGCAACCCATCAGCTGATGACCAAGGACTATGTATACCGGTTTGAGGCGGCGGGGATCAAAGCAATTGTTTGTACAAAAATGGATGATGTTCCCCAGCGGGTGGATGAGGCCTGTGAGAAGTATGATGGCCTGAAGGTAAAATTCCTGGTGGGAGCCAGCCGGGAAGGTTGGGTAGATTTTAACGCGGAGCTGGAACAGGCCAGCGCGGAGCTGGAACGGGTTCCAACCCAGGCGGATGACGATATGCTGATGTACTTTACTTCGGGTACTACAGGGTATCCCAAAATGGTAATGCATGACTTTTCCTATCCCATCGCCCATATTATTACTGCCAAGTTCTGGCACAATATTCCCGCAGATGGACTGCATCTGACTGTGTCAGATACTGGATGGGGCAAATCGGTCTGGGGTAAACTGTATGGTCAGTGGTTGGTGGGCTGTACCGTCTTTACCTATGACTATGACCGGTTCCATCCCAATGATCTGCTCCACATGATTGAAAAATATCGGATTACCTCTTTCTGCGCACCACCTACTATCTATCGGTTTTTTATCAAGGAGGGAATGGAACAGTATGACCTGTCCTCCTTAAAGTACGCTACCACCGCAGGAGAGGCCCTGAATCCGGAAGTATACACCAAATTTTACGAGTATACTGGTTTAAAACTGATGGAGGCCTTTGGTCAGACTGAAACCACTGTGTTGATGGCCAATCTTGCCGGAACCCAACCTCATCCCGGTTCTCTGGGAAAACCCTCCCCACAATACCATGTAGATCTGGTGGACGAGGATGGAAACACTGTGGATAACGGTGTCGTAGGAGAGATTGTGGTACGTCTTCCTCAGGATGGCAGCAAACAAAGCGGTTTGTTTAAGTGCTATTACCGGGATCCAGAGCGCACCAAAGCGGCCAAGGCCAATGGCATCTACCATACAGGGGATACCGCTTGGAGAGATGAAAATGGATATTACTGGTATGTGGGAAGAACAGATGATGTGATCAAAGCTTCCGGCTACCGGATCGGTCCCTTTGAGATTGAGAGCGTGTTGATGGAACATCCAGCAGTTATGGAGTGCGCGGTCACCGGTACCCCAGATCCTATTCGGGGAACTGTGGTAAAGGCTACTATTGTGCTTACCAAGCAATATAAACCCAGCGATGAGTTGGTAAAAGAGCTGCAGAATTATGTTAAAAAGCAAACAGCACCCTACAAATATCCACGAGTTATTGAGTTTGTGGATCAGCTTCCCAAGACCATCAGCGGCAAGATCCGGCGTGTAGCCATTCGTGCCCAGGATCAGAAATAAATAGATTTCTGTTGTGTAAAAAGGCCACCCGCTATCTGTTTCTTATAGATAGCGGGTGGCCTTTTTGAGGGATAAAGACTGCTCGTATTGGGCTGGGCTTTTCAATTTCGCCAAAATATGCTATACTCAAAATATTCCTGCCGCTGAGAATCCCCTTTTGAAAGGATCGGAATATTTGCATGTCGTTAAAAAAGATTCTTCAGGGTTACCTGATTTTTAAATTGCTGCTGCGTTTTGGCGCTTTTGGTGTTCTATTTGTTTTAGGTGATTTAGATTTGCCTAAGATGGTCTATGTCAGTACCGCTGTGGTGTGCTGTCTGGGGCTCATTCTGCTGGGAGCCGGCTACTTTCACAAGACTAGTGTAAGTATCCGTCATTATCTGCTCTTCTGTGTCGTGGATTTTATTTCTGTGCTGTTCAACCTGGTGGATATTGGCCTCTGGTATCCAATGGCGGTGTCCCTGTGGGAGATTGCGGTTTTCGGCAGTTTTTTGGATTTGATTGTGGATGTAATCTTAGCTGTGTCCGCTTTGCGCACACCCAAATATGTTACGATTGCGCAAACCGAGACAGTTGTTCCGGAAAGAAAAAAGAAGTTCAAAAAGAAATAATAAAGTAAAGCTGTTTTATCGCTGTTCTTCTGAATGGGAGGCTGTATTCAGACGATAAAGCAGCTTTTTGTGATATTGGGTGCCCAACAACCCAATGAGGCCGGTCAACAAAAAGGTAAGCAGGGAAATATGCCAGTTTCCGGTAGAAAGATTGGCTCCTGCAAAGGTGGAAGTTAATACCGAGGGTATCCTGGCAAAAAGGGAGAGGGCAAAAAAATAACTGGCTTTGATGGAAGTCAGAGGCACCAGATAGGTCAAAGCGTCCTTGGGAGTGCCCGGGATGAAAAACAGTAGAAAAACCAGCCCTTCCAGCTTTTGAGTGTTCTGCAAAAAGCTATAGGAACCTCGCTGCTCTTTGGAAACAATTTTTTCTATGAGGGGTTCTCCAAACCATCGCACTCCATAATAAATGATGCAGGTGCCAATCAAAATGCCGATCTCACAGGTGATCCAGCCGCCCCATGTTCCGTATAACATGCCAGCAATGACCTCTATAGGTTCTCCTGGCAGAAAGGCCAGTAAAATTTGACCTACCTGAATAGCCAGAATGAGAAACCACCCTTTGATTCCCAGGGATTGAATCCACTGGCCAAATTCCTGGCGAAAAGCCTCGTCTCCCAGCTTGGTCATCCAAGGGAAGAGGTATATGGTTCCCGCCACAGCGGCGCATAATAGAATCAGCAGAAAAAGATATTTGCAATGTCCAGTTGATCTTTTTTTCTCCATAACAATTCCTCAGTTTGATACCACTTTTTATCAGCATACCATAAAAATACAGCCGAACCATCATAAGATTGTAAATAAATCTTGTCATTTGGCGAAAAATGGAGAATTTGGCCGGAAGGCTTTTCTTTCCTATAAAAATCATGTACAATAAAAAAAGACCTAGGGAAAGGGGATGACAGGAATGGATTATCAAGGATTTACCGCTGGTGTAAAGCCAGGAGGCCTTACACAGGACTATGAGGTAAAAATTCTGATCTGTTACCTGTTGATGCAGGTAAAAGCCACGATGAGTTTTAATGAAATCAATGAGGTGCTGCAAAGCGAGGGTATCGTCAACTATTTTGAGTACGCCCAGGCCATCAGTGAGCTGTTGGCGTCCGGCCATATTTCCCAGGTAAAACGCCCCAATGGGGAACAGTGCTACCAGCTATCTGAGTTGGGTGTTAAGACCGCCAAAACCTTTGAGAAGAGCATCCCGCTGACCATTCGGGAGCGCTCGGTACAGGCGGCGGAACAGTATCTGCTCAAGAAGAGAATTGAAAAAGAAAACCAGGTGGAGATTACAAAGGTGGAAGATGGTTACACCCTCTCTTTGCGGATTACCGATATTGGTACTGACCTGTTGCAGCTCTCCCTCTTTGTTCCCACCGAGCAGGAGTGTCAAAGCATCAAAGAACGGTTTTTAAAGGACCCGGCGGAGATTTACCGGGGTGTAGTGGCCCTGCTGACGGGAGACCGCTCCACTGTCCGGCTGATTCTGGCCCAGGCCATGGACGCCGCTGACGGATACGAATAAGACGCGTTTCATCAGAGAGGAGAGAAGGTATGGAAAATCTGTCTAAAAAGGTGGCCGTAGCCGCCCTTTTATTTGCCGCCATCTGCCTGTGGGGGATGTTTTCCCTGTGGAACCGGGTCAATGATTTGGAGACCCAGGTGTCCCGGATGAACGGCGACCTGTCCGGTCGTCTGGATACCATCTATTCCCGGATCAACCGGCTGGGCAGCGATATCACCGGCCAGCTGAATCAACAGGCCAGCCTTCTCAGCAGCAGTGAGGTGACAGCGGTCTATGAGAACGGAGGGTTTTTGGTGACCGTCCGGTTTACCCCAAAGGTCATAGAAGCCGGCGAGCGGGTACTGGTACAGGTGGACGATCAGCAGGTGGAGGCGCAGACTCAGGACGGCTCTGTTTATACAGCTACTCTTTCCATACCTACCCAACAGTCTATCAGCCCGATTATTTCCTTTGTCTCTTCTGCCGGATCAAGGCAGGAGGCGCTCTCTCCCTACAGTTTGGAAGAACTTCTTGTGTTGGATTATGAGTCCTGGTGGGGAGAAGCTTCCCAACTATACCTGACCTTGGGTTCCCGGTTTGAGTCTATTACGGCCGGGGCCTGGGCTCAGATGGAGCCACCAGTGCTGGCGATTGTGGAAAACAACGCCGATGAGACTCTGGTGGGACGGGTCACCATGACTGAGGGTTCCATTCCCCAAGACTACGAGAGCAAGGTGATGGTCAACGGTGGACGCACCTTCTATGCGGATTTAACCAGTTTTCGGGAGCAGGGCCTGTCTGCTACCGTCTATCTGGAGATCTCTGCTCCCAATGGGTGTACCTACCGGGAACAGATTGCCACTTTCTATGACAACACCTCCAACCAGTCCAGTTCTGCCTCCTCGGGAGGAGGGTCCCTCTATCCCATTTGGGAGTAATCCACTCAATACCATACTGCTTTGGGTTTCCTGCCTCCATCCGGAGGCGGGAAACCTTTTTCTTTGTTGTCCTGCCCTGAAATGGGACAAGGGGAATAATTTGTCCAGTTTTTACATATGGATGTATCACAAACAAGCTGTGTACAAAGCTGGAGGGAATGACAATGAAGAGGTTGGACTATCAACCGGAGGGGCTCTCCGGCCAGGAGGCGGAACGCAGAATTCTGGAATATGGAGAAAATCGTCTGGAGGGGAAGAGAAAAACAGGTCCTCTCAAAATATTTATGGGGCAGTTTAAAGATCTTATGGTGATTATTCTGCTTATCTCCACCGTCCTGTCCATGTTGATGGGAGAAACAGTGGAAGCTATAGCGATTATCGCCATTGTACTACTTAATGCCTTGATGGGATTTTTGCAGGAATACCGTACCGAGCGTACCCTGGACGCCTTAAAAAACATGGCTGCACCCACAGCTACCTTGCTGCGGGATAGAAAGCCGGTGCAGCTGCCTGCCTCTGAGGTGGTACCAGGGGACATTCTCCTCTTGAAAGCGGGGGACCGGATTGCCGCTGACGGTATAGTGGTGGACTGTTCTGCCCTGGCTTGTGACGAATCGATGATCACAGGTGAGTCGGTGGCGGCTGAAAAGGAGAAAGCCCAAATTCCCTTCGTGGAACAGCCAGACAGCCACGCCCTTGTGTATATGGGTACCACTGTCACCAAGGGACATGGCCGGGTATTTGTCACCCGCACCGGTATGAATTCCGAAATGGGTAAGATCGCTGGTATGCTGGATGAGATTGAGGAGGATATGACCCCGCTGCAGCAAAAGCTGGACCAGCTGGGCAAGTACATCGCGGTGGGATGTTTGCTGATCTGTGCGGTGGTTTCCCTGACCGGTATTTTGCGAGGAGAAGCAGTTTTTGATATGATCGTCACCGGTATTTCCCTGGCGGTGGCTGCTGTGCCTGAGGGATTGCCCGCTATTGTAACCATTGCCCTGGCTTTGGCGGTCAACCGGATTCTCAAGCGAAACGCCCTGGTACGTAAGCTCCACGCGGTGGAAACCTTGGGCTGTGCCAGTGTGATCTGTTCCGACAAAACAGGAACCCTCACCGAAAACCGTATGACAGTGAAAGAGCTTTCCCTGGAGGGGGAGCAGATTCAGGTGACCGGCAGCGGCTATGAAAAACATGGGGAGTTTTTACGGGAGGGAGGGGGCCTGACTGAATTTTCTCCGGCGGCCACTTTGCTGATGGAGATTGCGGCCAACTGCAACAACGCGATGTTTTTAAACCGGGAATCCCGAGAGCCAGGCAAGCTTTTTCTCTCTCACGGGGGACCCTCTGTCTGGGAGGTAAGCGGTGAGCCCACCGAAGCTGCCCTGCTGGTTCTCGCTGCCAAAGGCGGCGTCTTTGCAGGCGGGCAGGAGAGGGTGCGGGAGTTTCCTTTTGACTCCACCAGAAAAATGATGTCTGTTTTGGTGACGCGGGGCAATGGATACCGGTTGCTGGCCAAAGGAGCGCCGGATGTTTTGTTAAAGCGGTGCAGTTCGGTGCTCACCCGGCAGGGGGTACAGCCTTTAACAGCTGCCTGGAGGCAAAAAATACTGGCAGCCAATGACCAAATGGCCCAGCGGGCTCTGCGAGTGCTTTCTTTTGCCTATCGGGACCTGGAACAGACATCCTCCAACCCGGAAGAAAATCTGATTTTTGTGGGGATGGCAGGAATGCTGGACCCACCCAGAAAGGAGGCAGCCCAGGCAGTACAGAAATGCCGGCGTGCAGGAATCCGGCCGGTTATGATTACCGGAGACCATAAACTGACTGCCTGCGCCATCGCAAAAGAGCTAGGGATTTTGCGGGGCCAGGAAAAGGTACTGACCGGTGAGGAACTGGATCGGCTGAGCCAGGAGGAACTGGCGGGACAGATTGGTCAAATTTCGGTATTTGCCCGGGTCAATCCCGGACATAAGTTGCGGATTGTCAAGGCCCTCAAACAACGGGGAGAGATTGTGGCCATGACTGGAGATGGAGTCAACGACGCACCAGCTATCAAAGAGGCCAACATCGGGGTGGCCATGGGAATCAATGGCACCGATGTCACCAAGGAGGCCGCCTCTATTATTTTGCTGGATGATAATTTCGCAACTTTAGTAGCTGCTGTGGAAGAAGGGCGGGTCATTTATCAGAATATTCGCCGTTTTATCCGCTATCTGCTCTCCTGCAATACTGGTGAGGTTGTCACTATGTTTGCAGGGATGCTGATGGGTATGCCGGTGGTACTGCTGCCCATTCAGATTCTTCTGGTCAACCTGGTCACCGACGGTCTGCCAGCCATTGCCCTGGGATTTGAACCGGCTACCAAGGATATTATGGGGCAGAAGCCTCGAGGGGCACAGGAGTCCATCTTTGCCCATGGTCTGCTCACTACCATTCTATTTCGGGGCTGTCTCATTGGGCTTACCACCCTGGCGGTGTATTCCACCTTTTTTAGGCTCTATGGGGATTTGTCAGTGGCAAGAACCGGTGCGCTGATGACCTTAATTTTTACCCAGCTGATTCATGTGTTTGAGTGCAAGTCCGAGACAAGAAGCCTGCTGGGGATCAACCCTTTTAGCAATGTGAAATTGATTCTGGCGGTTTTGATCTCCGGTGGGGTAGCGTTCGCAACCCTCTATCATCCCGCTCTGCGGTTTGTGTTCCAGACTACAGCTATGGGATGGGAACAGCTGCAATTGATTGCTATGTTCTGTTTGGCAGGCCCCCTGTTGTGGGCGGTAGTGCTGCATATTGGGTCTGGCAAAAAAACACAGAGACCATAAAAAATGCCGCCGGAAAAAACCGGCGGCATTCTGATTAGTGGTTATCTGTTTGATTTTGGGGAATAGGGACCCCGCAGCTGGGACAAAACCGGTCGGAAGGTCCCAGCCTGCGGCCACATTGACCGCAAAACCGGGGAGAGCCACCAGAAATAGGTTGTTCCATCGAAGTAAAACTTTCCTGGCTGGGAACAAAACTGCCAGTTTTCTCAAATTCTTTGCCATCTTTAGAGTTCAGCGCCATGGTATGTCCACAGATGGGGCAGGTGGCCATATAGGTGACATTCATTTTTACAATGGGAATAAAAAAGAAGCTGACATAGCTGTAGGACTTAAAAACCCGCAGAGGGGTCAGGTTGCGGCAAGCGGGACAGCTGGAATGGTCCAGAGTACCCAAATCTTCTGTTTTGTTTCCTCCACCCATAATAAAAAACATTTCACATTCCCCTTTTCATTGCGCTGGCTTTTCCCTTTCAGTATTATGAAAATTATAAAATTTGTCAAGGGGCTTTTTGGGGGATTTTGCAGTAAAACGCCCCTCTCTGTCGCACTTAACTATTGACCCAATATTTTATTCAGTGTATCATTAGTACATGAAAATTTGTGAGGTGTCCGATG